>DATKFL010000361.1:0-6250 GCA_035511355.1 Dongiaceae bacterium | reverse complement strand
GCAGAGGCTAGCACGCCGATCCGGGAGGGTCAAGAGTTCGGGGCGCATCAAATGCCGCCGGATTAATCAAATCGCCGCAAAAGACCCAGCACGACGCCATGAATCTTGAGATCGGACGACTGCACTTCGTCGTCGCCCCCTTCGGGAGGCGCCGCGAGCCGCAACCGGCCGCGCCCGGGACGCACCCAGCCGAGCAGCGCGCCGCGCGCGCCGGCCTCGGCGACCACCAGATCCCCCTCCGACCCGTTCGCGGCGCGCTCCAGCACGATCAGATCGCCGTCGAGGATCTGCGCCGGACGGAGCGCGTCCCCCTTCACCCGCAGCGCGTACGACGCTCCCTCGCGGCGCACGAAGTCGCGCGGCACCGCGGCCGCCTCGGGCGCGGCGTGGGTCTCGATCGGGCGGCCCGGGACGAAGGTCCCGGTGACCTGAAGCCCGAGCGCCGACGAGGAGCGCGCCGCCGCCTTCAACTCGATGCCGCGCCGGCGACCGCGCCGGCGGCGCACGAGGCCGCGCTCCTGCAGGAGCGCCACGTGGCGGTGCACGGTCGCGACCGACGACAGCCCGCAGCGCCGCGCCAGCTCGTGCAGGGTCGGCATCCGCCCGGTCTCGGCGACGTGCTCCTGGATCGCCTCGAGAACCGCCTTCTGCCGCCGGGTGGGAAGCATGGTCGCCCGCGCCTCAGTCGTCCGCGCCGCCGTCGCGCGAGCCCATGAACCAGTCCGCGCGATCGCGGAAGAGGACGTTGAACGAGGTGAGCGAGCCGTAGCAGCGGGTGACGTACTGCTGCAGCTCGTAACGCTCTTCTTCGTTCAGCTTCGGGTGGGTGTTGATCCGCTGCTCGAGGACCCGCAGCCGATCGCGCACCATCGTGACCTTGTGGAAGAAGGCGGCGAGCGGGATCGTCTTCTCCTGGGTGTCGGCCTTGCCGGGGCGGAGCACGACGGAGCCGCCTTCGAAGCGCCCGGCCATCCGCACTTCGCCGAGACCCAGGAGCTCGTCGATCGCCTCCTTCACGGCGCGCTTGACCTCGCGCCGGGTGATCCTTTCCTCGATCTCATCGCTCATCGCGCGTCTCCCTTCGTGCGGCCGGCGCGACGTGCGCGGCCGGCGACCGGCCCGCTCCCCCCGCCGGGGGGAGCATGCCGTCGCTTCAGGTTTCCATGTAGTGGCAGAGCGGACAGACCAGCTTGCAGCGGGCATTCGAGACCAGGGCGCTCCGCTGGCAGACCGGGCACCAGTTCGACCCGCTCATGCGGTGGCGCGGCGCGCGGGGCGCCTCGCCGCCGGCAGCGATCCCTCCCCGCCGAGCGGCAGCCGGCGCACGAGATCGAGCAACGACGCGCCGCGGTCCACCCACGATGCCGCCCGCGCGGTGCGCCGGGTCGCCGGCTGGAAGGCCACCGAGAGGCCGGTGCGCGCGAACATCGAGATGTCGCCGTCGCTGTCGCCGATCGAGATCACCTCCGCGGGATCGAGACGGAAGCGCCGGCAGAAGCGATCCACCGCGGCATCCTTGGCGCCGTGTCGCACCCGGATGGCGACCGCGCCCGAGAACCGCCCGCCCCGCACCGCCAGGTGATTCGCCACCGACCAGTCGAGCCCCAGCTCGCGATGCGCGCGATCGGCGAGGAGCGTCAGCCCGGTCGAAATGACTCCGACCACGGCGCCACGCCCGCGCGCCGCGGCGATCGCCGCGCGGGCGCCGCGCCGGTACGGGATCCGGTCGGTGAACGCCCGCAGCCGGGCGACGGGCATCCCCTTCCAGTGCGCCGCGTCGCGCCGGCAGAACTCCTCGTAGGTCAGGCGGCCCCGGAGAAACGCCTCCTGGTGCCGCACGGCGTGCGCGTCCCAGAGCCCGAGCCGCTCGTGCAGGTGCTGCCAGACGCTGCGGACCGGCGTGAGGGTGCCATCGAGATCGAAGAGCAGGGCACGGTACATGCGCGTCAGGGCTCCTCGATCTCGGCTGCCTGCGGCTGGCGGAACTGGCCCGCCTTGTAGGCGTCGGCGAAGGCCACGACCACGCGCCGGTCGTAGACCCGCTCGGTCAGCTCCAGGAGCCGGCCGATGGCCACGTCGAACGGCATCGCCTTCTGGTACGGGCGGTTGGTGGTCATGGCGTCGAAGGCGTCGGCCACCGCAACGATGCGCGCCGCGATCGGGATCTGCTCCCCCTTCAGCCCGAGCGGGTAGCCGGTGCCGTCCCAGCGCTCGTGATGGAAGCGGATCCCGGGGATGATGTCGCGCATCGCCTTGATCTTCGAGAGCATCTGCGCGCCTTTCTCGGGATGCTGCTTCATGACCGTGTATTCCTGGTCGGTCAGCATGGCCGGCTTCCGGAGGATCTTGTCCTCGATGCCGATCTTGCCGATGTCGTGGAACAGCGAGGAGATGTGCACCTCGCGGATCTCCTTCGGCCCGAGACCCAGCTGCTTCGCGAGCAGCACGGCGTAGCCGTTCACCCGCTCGGAGTGGCCGCGGGTGTAGGGGTCCTTCTCGTCGATCGCCTCGGCGAGCGATCGGATCGTCCCCATGAACAGCTCGTTGTTGACCTGCGCCGCGACCTTGAGACGCTGGACGTAGTCCTGCATCTGATGCGCCATGCTGTTGAAGGTCGCCGCGAGCGCCCCGAGCTCGTTGCGGCTCCGCACCGCGACCCGATGGTCGAGCTGCCCGCGCGCGAACGCCTCGGTCCCCGCCTCGAGCGCCTGGATCGGCCGGGTGACCGTCGAGGCGAGGAAATAGGCCAGCAGGATCGCGAGGCCGACCGCGAGACCGGCCCAGAGCAGCGCCGCGCTCGCCATCTGGTCGACGGCGGCATACGCCTTGCGCTTCTCCAGCTGCACGAAGATCCCCCAGCCGGTGGCGGTGGTGTCGACCGAAGCGAGGTAGTCGACCGGTTTGCCGCCGCTCGGCAGGCGGAACTCGGTGGTCAGCGCCGACCGCCCGCCCGATCGCACGAACTCCTGCACCACGCCGAACGACCGCAGATCGGATCGCGCCAGGAGCCCGGAGTCGTCGTTCGCCGCCAGGAGCCGCCCCGTGCCGTCGACCGCGTAGACCGTGTAGCCCGGCCGCAGCGTCCCCGCCACCGGTCGCCAGACCGCGCCGAAATCGACCAGCCCGCCGAGCGCGCCGGCCGCCTGGCCGCGTCCGACCGGCACGGTGATCGGCACGAGGACGCGCGGCGACGTCGGCTCGCCCAGGACGATCGGCTCGCCGATCGCCCCGTCTCCCTGAAGCGTCGTCGCCAGGCCGCGCAGGAGCACGCTCTCCGCCTCGGACGGGATCTCCGCCCCCTCCTGGCGCTCCTCGAGAGTCCGGCCGCCCGGCTCGATGTAGCGCACCAGGATCAACCCGCCGCCGAGCGACCGCTGCAGGAGCGGACGCCACGCCGCGGGAGCCTCGCCGCCGGCGCGCGGCATCGCCGCCATTCCCTCGGCGAGCCGCGCCAGCCCGCTCCGGATCGCCTCGACGGTCACGTCGACCTGGCGCGCGGTCGCCGAAGCCATCTGCAGTTGCACCTCCTGCTGCGAGGTGACCAGGCTCTCGCGGCTGATGCCGATCAGCTTCTGCGCCACCATGGCCAGCGGCAGGAGCCCGACCGCGAGGGTGACCAGCAGGATGGTGTAGACGATCTTCCAGGCGGGACGGCGCGCCGCCGCGTCCGGGCGCGGCGGCTGGGCGGATCGCGCCGCGCCTTCGGGGCGTCGGGGTTCCGGGCGGGCGCCCGGGGAAGCGGATTCCTGAGGACGGGGGCTCGTGTTCGTCGTCGGCACCGGCGGCCCTCGCGGAGTGCGTCAGGTCAGGCGCCGGGATGATAGGTCAGCGCCTCGGGGGGCGTCAACGACGAAGGCGCCGCGGCGGGCGCGGCGGGCGCGCTCAGCGATCGCGCGGCACCGCCATCATCCGCTCGAGCGCGCGGCGCGCGGCAGCGGCGTCGTCCGGATCGACCTCGATCGCGAACACCTCCTCCTCGAGCGAGCGGCGCAGCGCGGCGAGGTCGATCATCTTCATGTAGGGGCAGTGCAGCCGGCAGCCGATGCACCCGTCGGCGGCGATGAACTCGCGGTCCGGGAAGCGCTTCGCGAGCTGGTGGATCAGCGCCCATTCGGTGGCGATGATGAAGGTCCGCGCTTCGGGATGGCGTTCGACCGCGGCGATCATCCCCGAGGTCGAGCAGACCTCGTCGGCGATGTCGAGCACGTCGGCGCGGCATTCGGGGTGCGCGATCACGACGGCGCCCGGGCGCTCGCCGCGCACCTTGTCGACGTTGGCGCCGCGCAGCACCTCGTGGGTCGGGCAGGCGCCGTCGTAGACCACGATTTCCTTTTCCGGAACCTGTCCCGCCACCCAGCGTCCGAGGTTCCGGTCGGGGGTGAAGAGGATCTTCCGGTCCGGCAGGCTGCGCACCACCGACACCGCGTTCGCCGAGGTGCAGCAGATGTCGGACAGCGCCTTCACCTCGGCGCTGCTGTTGATGTAGGTGACCACCGCGTGGTCCGGATAACGCGCCTTCCATTCGAGCAGCGACTCCGGCGTGATCGAGTCGGCGAGCGCGCACCCCGCCGCGAGGCTCGGGAGGAACACCGGCTTCTCCGGGTTGAGGATGCGCGCCGATTCGGCCATGAAATGCACGCCGCAGAAGACGATCCGTTCGGCATCGGTCGTGCGCGCCTGCAGCGACAGCCCGAGCGAATCGCCGACGAAGTCGGCCGCCTCCTGCACTTCGGGGACCTGGTAGTTGTGCGCCAGGATGACGGCGCGCCGTTCGCGCGCCAGCGCCCGGATCGCCGCGATCTCGACCCTGGTCGCCTCGGGGTCGGCCACCCGCCAGTTCTCCGGGATGTACGAGTTCTCAGCCGGCATGCGCCCTCCGGTGCACGCGCGCCCCCCGATCGGGGCGCACCGCCGCGGTCCCCGCCGGGAAGAGGCGCCAGAACTCGCGCCGCACCAGGCTGGTCAGGGTGCCGCTCTTCGAGAAGCCGTGGTAGCGCGCGATCGCGTGCAGCATCAGCAGGTCGCGGCTGGTCGCGGTGAAGGTCCGAATCGTCTTGCGCACGACGGGGGCCCTGCCCGCCGTCCGCGTCGGTCCCGGTGATCGCATCGATACAATCCTTATATAACGATGCCGCAGGATATCCCGGCGCCGGGTGGGCGTCAAGAAAGTCCGGTCGGGGGCTGGGTGCGGGAGAGGATGTCCGGGAGAGGTGTCCGGCGGCCGGGTCTAGGCCGCCCGATCCTTCTTGTCGTCGGTCGCGGTCGGGTCGGGTGTCGCGGTCGCCGCTGTCGGGGCGGCCTCCGCAGCCGGAGTGCCCTCCCCCGCCGGAGCGCCCTCGGCGGCCGGGGCGGCCGGCGCCATCAGCGCGTTCACCTCGCTCACGCCGCTCGCCTGCAGCACGCGGGCGAACGCGTCGACCGCCTTCGGGCAGAACTGCTTGCCGCGCATCTTGAGCATTTCCTGCAGGGCGAAGCCGAGCGGCAGCCCGATGCGGTAGGGGCGCGTCGAGGTCATCGCGTCGAACGCGTCGGCGAGCGACACGATCCGCGCCGGGAGCGGGATCTCCTCGCCGCGCAGCTTGTCCGGGTAGCCGCTGCCGTCGAACATCTCGTGGTGGTAGCGGATGCCGCTGACATGCTTCTCGAAGGTCTTCACCGGCCCGAGGATCTGCGCCCCGACGACCGGATGCGACTTCACCAGGTCGCGTTCCTCGGGCGTCAGGTTCCCCGGCTTGTTCAGGATCGAGTCGAGCATGCCGATCTTGCCGATGTCGTGCAGGAGCGCCACCTGCGCCACGACCTCGACCTCCTCCTTCCCCAGCTCCATCGAGCGGGCGATGAGGGAGGCGAACCGCGCCACCCGCTGCGAATGACCGGAGGTGTAACGATCCTTCGCCTCGAGGGCGACCGCCAGCGACTGCACCGTCTGGATGTACGAGCGCTCGAGCGCGCGTCCCATCTCCTCGAGGTTGCCGAGCGCCCCGGTCAGCTCGCGGTTGCGGGTCTGCAGGTCGAACAGGAGCCGCTCGTTGAGGCGCTGCATCTCGCGCTGCCGCAGCATGCTCGTGATCGTGAACTTGATGTCCTCGTCCTCCCACGGCATCGGCACGTAGCGGTCGACGCAGGAGTTGTTGAAGGCGTAGATCGCCTCCTCGAGGGTCGGCTTTTCCGACAGCAGCAGGCGCGCGACGTTCGGGAACTGCGCGTGGATGATCTCGAGCAGGCGGGCGCCGGCGATGCCCGGCAGCCC
>DATKFL010000360.1:0-9734 GCA_035511355.1 Dongiaceae bacterium | reverse complement strand
ACGATGTGCGGGTGATCGAAGGGCGGCACCATGGTCAGGTTGCGCTCGGCGCAGATCGCCTCGGCGCGCGTCTTGCGCTCGATCGACGTGGTGCCGGCGAAGTGCAGCTCGGCGCCGAGGTCCCTGACCCGCGTCTTCTTGAGCGCGGGCGCGGTCTCGGGCATGACGATGACCGCCGGGCAGCCGGCGCGTCGGGCGGTCAGCGACACGGCGATGGCGTGATTCCCCGAGGAGTAGGTGATCAGGCCGCGGGCGCGCCCGGCGTCGTCGAGACGCGCGACGAAATTGCTGGCGCCGCGGATCTTGAACGCCCCGCCCGCCTGCAGGTTCTCGCACTTGAGGGCGACCGGATGACCGAACCGATCGGACAGGAGCTGCGACGGGACGAGCGGCGTGACCCGCGCGGCACGGGCGATGCGCGTGCGCGCCTCGCGCAGATCGGCGGGACCCAGTCCTGACGCGGCAACATCCATCGCGGCCTCCTGATCGAGCGTGCCCACCCTCCGGAGCGGCGCTCATTATAATGACGACCGCCGCGCGGGGGACCGAAGGCCCGGTCGGCGCGGCGCAACGCGGCGCCCGGCCGCACGGGGTGCGACGATGTTCGCGAAGGAAGGTCTCGAAGGGGTGGTGGCCGCCCGCACCGGGCTGAGCCGCATCGACGGCGAGAAGGGGTACCTCGGCTACCGGGGCTACTCGATCTCCGACGTCGCGAGGAACGCCTCCTACGAGGAGGCGGTGCACCTGCTCTGGCACGGGGAGCTCCCGAACCGATCCCAGCTGGAGGAGACCCGGCGCGGGCTCGCCGCGCAGCGGGCCCTCTCCCCGGCGATCGCCGACCTGGTGAGCCGGCACGCGCGCGACGCCGAGCCGATGGACCTGATCCGCACCGCGGTCTCGGCGATGGCGATCGGCGATCCCGACCTGCACGAGTCGACCCGCGAGGCGAACCTGCGCAAGGGGAGCCGCCTGACCGCGCAGCTGCCGACGGTCGTCTGCCTGCAGGAGCGCCTCCGCAAGGGGCTCGAGCCGGTGCGCCCCGACCCGGCGCTGGGGCACGCCGCCAACTTCCTCTGGATGCTGCACGGGAAAAAGCCCGGCGATCTCGAGACCCGCGCCCTCGACGTGGCGATGATCCTGCAGCTCGACCACGGCCTGAACGCTTCGACCTTCGCGGCACGGGTCACCGCCGGCACGATGGCCGACCTGCACGCGGCGATCACCTCGGCGATCGGCACCCTCAAGGGGCCGCTCCATGGCGGCGCCAATCACGACGTGATGGTCCTGCTCAAGACGATCGGCGAGGTGTCGAAGGCGGCCGAGGAGATCCGCGCCCGCCTGGCGCAGAAGAAGAAGATCCCCGGGTTCGGGCACCGGGTCTACCGCACCATCGACCCGCGCGCCGTGCACCTGCGCGAGCTGTCGGCGGCGCTCGCGCAGGCGACCGGTCAGGAGACCTGGTACGCGATGTCGGCGGTGATCGAGACGACCTGCAAGGAGGTCAAGAACCTCAACGCCAACGTCGACTTCTACGCCGCCTCGACCTACTTCATGCTCGGCTTCGAGATGGATCAGTTCACCCCGATCTTCGCCTGCAGCCGGCTGCCGGGCTGGATCGCGCACGTCATCGAGCAGCATCTCGACAACCGCCTGATCCGTCCGCTCGAGGAGTACATCGGCCCCCCCGATCGCCCCTGGGTGGCGATGGCCGATCGACCGTGAGAACGGTCGCGATCCTGCTGGCCGCCGGCGACTCGCGCCGCATGGGAACGCCGAAGGCGCTCCTGACGTGGCGCGGCCGGCCGCTCCTCGAGCACCAGATCGAGGTGCTCGGTGCGGGCCGGGTCGAGGAGTGCATCGTCGTCCTGGGACGGGACGCCGACCGGCTGGCGCCGCTGGTGTCGGCGCGCCCCTGCGCTCCGGGACGCGCGCGGGTGGTGCGCAATCCGCGCCCCGACCTCGGCCGGTCGTCTTCGGTGCGCACCGGTCTCGAGGCGCTCACCTCGCCGGCCGAGGCGTTCCTCTTCGTCTCGGTCGATCAGCCGCTCGACGCGGCGGTGGTCGAGGCGCTGATCGCGGCGGCCGCATCGTCCTGGCGCGGCGTCGCCGTCGGTGCCGCCCCGGCCGGGTCGGTCGGCCCCGGCGCGCCGCCGGTGATCCTCCTCCCGACCTTCGAGGGCCGGCGAGGCCATCCAATCTTGATGCACGGCGCCCTCCTGCCGGAGCTCCTGGCGGTCGGCGAGGCGAGCAAAGGACTGCGCGGGGTGATCCGCGCGCGGCCGGAACGGGTGCTCGAAGTCCCGTGCGACTCCCCGGGGATCCTGATCGACCTGAACACGCCGGAAGACGCCGCCCGTGCGGGCGCGGCGCTTCCGCCCCGCACCTCGAGCGCGCCGATCGTCTAGTTCCCGCCGGTCAGCCAGCCCGGCAGGTTGAAGAACAGCAGGCGCTCTCCGTTCCAGGCGAACGGTCGCTCGTCCGACACCTCCGGCGTCGTGCCGTCGGTCGCGCCGACGCGCAGGAGATAGGTCCCCGGCGCTCCGAGCCCGGCGAGCGGCACCGACGACGGCAGACGATCGCTCCAGGCGAACGACCGGATCGGCCCACCGGGGCCCGACAGGAAGGCCGCGTCGGGCGCCGCCTGGCGCAGCTCCAGGTCGAACAGCGCTCCCGACCCGTCCAGACGGCGGACGCAGATCGGGAAGGGGGTCGGGTGATCGACGGTGATCGCCTCGGCGCCGAGGCGGCCCGCTCCCGCGGCGCAGGTGCCGTCGAAGAACTCGAAGTCGGGGATTCCGTCGAAGCAGCCGTAGATGGCGTCGACGTCGGTGATCACCGGCGCGGTTCCCGGCACGATGGCGTAGATCAGGCCGCCACCCGGGGCGCCGTCGGGCGACCAGGCGGCCGCGCAGGGATCGAGGTGGGCCGCCAGGATCTCCGGCAGGACGACGGCGCGGCTGATCTCGATCCGGCCGGCGAGACGATCACCGTTCGGGTCGCGCAGCTGGACCCGCGCGTTGAGGGTGTTGCGCGGCCGGACGTTCGGGTCGATCGACAGGATGCGGACGACCGGCTGGCAGGCGTCGCCGGCGCCGTCGGCGTCGGCGTCCTGTTGCATCGGGTTGGCGGTCGCCGGACAGTTGTCCTCGTTGGCGCAGAAGCCGTCGCCATCGGCGTCGTCGGCCGGGTCGTCCGGGCAGCGGTCGCAGTCGTCGGGGCGGCCGTCACCGTCGCGGTCGCCGCCGCCCCCCGCGCCGATCGAGGCGAGCGGGCGGCCGGCGACGTAGGCGTCGGGACAGACGTCGCCGAGGTTCGGGACTCCGTCGCCGTCGCGGTCGTCGTCACAGGCGTCGCCGACGAGGTCCCGGTCGAGGTCGCGCTGATCGGGATTGGCGATCTGCGGGCAGTCGTCGCACCGATCGCCGGCCCCGTCGCGGTCGAGGTCCGCCTGCGCCGGGTCGGCGATTCCCGGGCAGTCGTCGTCGAGGTCGGGGATGCCGTCCTCGTCGGCGTCGGGGGCCCGCCGTAGCGCCGCCGTGTCGTCGAGCGGCCCGGTCGTGGAGATGCCGCCCTGCACGATCAGGTCGCCGCTCTGCGCGTCGATGGCGCCGGCGTGCACCTCGCGCTCCCTCGTGGTGTCACGCGTCGGGAGCTGGGAGATCCGGATGCCGTCGAAGCGCACCGTCGAGGCCATCGGGCCGATGACCACCGGGAGATTGATGATGCCGGGCTGCGCATGCAGGGTCTCGCCGCCGAACAGCACCACCTCGCGACGGATCGGATCCCACCCGAGGGTGGCGTCGGCGGTGGGCGGCAGGTCGCCGCGCACGTCGACCGGCTGCCAGGCGGTGCCGTCGAATTCCCAGACATCGTCGAGCAGGTTGCCGAGATCCGAGGGCCCGCGGCCGCCGATCAGGACGGTGCGCTCCCGGCGCGCGTCGTAGGCGAGCACGGCGCCGGAGCGCGGCGCAGGTGTTTGCGCCGTCGGGATGCGGCGCCACATTCCCATGCGGAACATCCAGGTGTCACCGAGAAGCCGGGTGCCGTCAAGACCGCCGAAGAGGACGAGGGCCCGCAACCGCTCGTCGCGCGCCAGGCCGAATCCGGCCCGCGGACCCGGAGTGACTTGGAGCGGCCGCATCGACCACCGATGGCGCGCCGCGTCGTACTCCCACTGGTCGGCCAGCAGGCGCCGGTCGGCCGCCCCCTCGCCGCCGAACAGCACCACGCGCCGGCGGTCGCCGTCCCAGACCATCGCGTGGCCGCGCCGTGCCGACGGCGACGGCGACGGCGCGAAGGAGCGCCACGCGGAGCCGTCGAATTCCCAGGTCGCGCCATCGTCGGATCCGCCGAACAGGACCATCACGCCGCGCGCCGGGTCGAAGGCCGCGGCGGCCCCCCGGCGGGGTCCGGGGCCGGCGTCGCCGCCAACCGACACCCACCGGTCGGAGATCGTCGAACCGGGAATCACGATGACGGGATCGCAGGCGTCGCCGATGCCATCGAGGTTGTGGTCGAATTCCTGATAGTGCCCGAGCTCGGGGCAGGGGTCGATCGAGGCCGGCACGTGGTCCTCGTCGGGATCGAGCAGGTCGGCGAGCCCCAGCCCGCGAATTCCCCCCGGACCGGCAAGAAAGGCGTCACTCCCCGCGGATCGGGCGTGCAGGTCGAGCGGGAGAATCGGATGCAGCCTGCGGCCGCCCGGAAGGTCGATCGACAGGAACGCGCCGGCGGCGAGGTTCGAGCCGGACGGCAGGTCGAGACGCGGCGAGAGGCTCTCGACGAAACGACGGGTTCCTTCGGGGACCGGGCCGGGCGGACCGGCGTCGTGATCGAGCGCGAGGACGACGTGATCGAAGACCGGGCCGGGCACCGCCGCGTCGGTGAGGAGCCGCAGGCCGTCGGTCTCGAAGCGCAGTCGCAGGGCGCCTGCCGGGTCGGTGTGCACCCCGGTAACCCGGAACTGCGGGCCGGCCGGGCCGGCGTGGAGCAACCGCAGCGGTCGCGGCAGGAAAAGCCCGTAGGGGTAAACGCCGACCGCGTCGGCGGGCCTCGGGTCGGGGCGATCGTCGAGCAGGTTGTTGCCGTTCCGGTCTTCGTCGCCGGCGTCGAGGTGGCCGTCTCCGTCGAGGTCCTCGCCGGGGTCGAGGATGCCGTTGTGGTTCGCGTCCTCGTCGACGCGGTCGAGCCGCCCGTCGCAGTCGGCGTCTTCACGCGTGGCGCCTTCGCAGCCGCCGGGGGGCGTCAGCCGGCCGTCCCCGTCGAGGTCCTCGCCGGGATCGAGCCGGTGGTTGTGATTGCGATCCTCGAACACGTCGAAGTGCCCGTCGTGATCGAGGTCCTCGTCCGGCCCGACGATCGTGCCCGGTTCGGAAATCGACTGAAGTGAATAGGCCTGCCCGTTCCAGGCGACGACGAGGACGATCGATCCTCCCGGACCGGGCTGCTTCTCACCGTAAGGGTACAGATAGTTGAGTCGACCGTTCTCGTCGCGGACCGGATCGTCGGGGTAGAGGACCGGTCGGTCATCGATGGAGAAATTGCCGTTGCGGTCGTCGTTGCCGAGATCGAGGTGTCCATCGCCGTCGACGTCCTCGCCCGGATCGAGCACGCCGTTGTGGTTGACATCCTCGTTGACGATGTCGGCGCGACCGTCGCAGTCGCTGTC
The DNA here is from genome assembly GCA_035511355.1 of Dongiaceae bacterium. GTDB lineage: Bacteria > Acidobacteriota > Polarisedimenticolia > Gp22-AA2 > Gp22-AA2 > DATKFL01. The sequence goes on along the minus strand of DATKFL010000360.1, from coordinate 4,066 downwards.
CTCGCGCAGGACACCTTCGCAGCCGTCGGGCGGCGTGAGCCGGCCGTCGCCGTCGCGGTCCTCGCCGGGATCGAGCAGGCCGTTGCGATTGCGATCCTCGAAGACGTCGAACCTGCCGTCGCCGTCGAGGTCCTCGACCGCGTGCTGCAGGATGATCACCAGCGGCGGATGATCGGGAACGACCAGCGAAGGGCAGCCGACGGTCGCCGGGTCGCCCCAGCCGCCGGGGCCGGTCGCGGGGGCGTCCAGGTACCAGTCGGGTCGTCCGTCGCCGTCGACGTCGCCGGCCTGGTGCAGCCAGGCCCCCAGGGGCAGGGTGCCGCTGTTGGCCGCGTCGCCCGCGCCGAGCAGGAAGAACGACCCGGTCGGCGCCGGCCCGAGACCGGTCAGCACCACGAGCGATCCCGCGCCGGGATCGCCGCTGGTGATCGGATTGGGATACCCGGGGGGACAGGCGGCGCGCGTTTCGTCCCCGGCAATGCTGGCAACGGCAGCGACGATCAGGAAACAGAAGATGCCACGCGAAGCGAACGAAGCGGGCAACGCGGTCGGACGACGGCGCGCGCCCGGGGTCGGGAGTCGACGGAGCATGGCGTCCTCCTCAGGACTGGTGCATTCAGGGTCGGCAGGTGGCGGCGACGCCGACCGGCCGGAGCGACTGCCGCCTTGATACACCGCGAGCGACGCTTCGGAAAGATGGAGGCGGAAGGGGGCGCGGCGAGGCCACCGCGCGGCGGAGACGGAGAGAGGCGGATTACTCCGGGTCGGAGGGGGTCAGGATGACGAAGAAGGGGCGCTCCTTGGGAGCGGCCGCGGCGCGCCGGGCGGCGGCCCGCTCGCGCGCCTTCTGGCGGCGCGTGGCCGACTCGGCCGCGGTGGGGCGCGGCGTGCCGCGGAGAAAATCCTCCATCGAGCGCAGCTGTCCGTAGAGCTCCTGGCACGATTCGGCGAAGCGGCGGCTGTTCTCCTCGAGGCCGCGGAGCGCCTGAAGCGCCTCGGCGCCGTCGCGCTCCAGTTCGGCCGCGCGCGTGAAGGTCTCCTCGAGCATCTCGAGGTACGGGAGGGCGTCCTCGTCGAGGGAGATGCTCCGGCGCTCGAAGATCGACCGGATCTCCTGCACGAGCGAGTCGGGCGCGGCGGTGAGGCGCGCCAGGTCTTCGATCTGATGGCCGAGGCTCCTTGGATTCATGGGTGCTCCTGTCTCCCGTCGCGAGTTCCTTTCATGTACCGCCAACGCGCCAGGGATCAATGACGAATAGTGTGATCGCCCCCGGGACCGCGGCGGCGGACGGGACACCGACGCGGGGGCCCGTTTCCGCCGCGCCTGCGGTCGCGGAATTGTTCAACCGGGGCGTGGGTTTGGCGCTATAGTCGGGCCCGGCCGCGGGGGGTGCCGAGCACCCGATGATCAGAGTCCCCGGATTCATTCCACCCGAGCCGCGCCCCTCCGCCCGCGTGCCCTCCAGGCTCTCGATCGTCGTCGTGGCGTCGGTTCTCGCCGCCGCGGCGCCCGCGCTGCCGTCGGCGGGCGGTCTCGGGGGCGGTGCGGTCGCGACCACCCGGGTCCTGCCGTCGCCGACTCCCGCTGCGGCGCCGGAGGCGCGCCTGCTGGTGCGCATCGGCGACCCCGCCCCGGTGCGCGCGCGGGTCGCCGACGCGTTCGGCGGCGAGCTGGCGGAGCTGCCGGGGGGCGGCCTCCTGTTCCGGCCGGAGGGGGACGACAGTCTCGAGCTTCTCGAAGCGGGAAGCGTGCGCGTCGTCCTGAACATCGGCGACCGGATCGACGGCTGCGGGACGGTGTCGCACATCTACCAGTTCTCCGCCGGCGGCGATGGAAGCGTGGCGGCCCTGGTCGAGTGCTTCGGCCTGCAGGCGGTCGTGCGCGTCGACCTGGGGGGCGGCCCGGCGGTGACCGCGCTCGTGACCCGCATGTCGATGAACATTGCCGGGACGCCGGTCCTGATCGGCCGGGTGCGCGGGACGGCGCTCGACGGGCAGGGGCGCCTGGTGGCGGCGGTCGACGCGGGCCCGGGGTACGAGGCGATCGTCCGTCAGTCGGGGAGCGACGCGCCGGAAGTCCTGATCGAGACCGGCGACCCGCTGGGCGTGGAGCGGTTCGCCGGTGCGATCCGCGAGCCATCGGTCAGCGCCGCCGGCATCGTGGCGTTCAGCGCGACGACCACTCCCGGGAGCGAGGTGATCGCGACGCTGGTCCCGGGTGCGAGCCCGGTCGTCCTCTTCTCGGTTCCAGGCGTCGGTCCGCCAGGGACGGCGCCCCAGCCGCTCGGCCTGGCGCCGCCGGCGATCAATGCCGCCGGCGTCGTCGGTTTTCTCTGGGGTCAGCCGGCGGGGATCCGCGTCCAGCGCGCTGCCGGCGGGGTCGTCGCGACGGTCGCGGCGGCGGGCGATCCGGCTCCCGGGGGCGACACCTTCAGCGCGATCAACGGGGTCTACCCGGCGGTCGACGCGACCGGCGGCGTCATCTTCGGCGCCACGCGGTCGGATGGTCGCACCGGGCTGTACCGCTCCGACGGGCCGACGACGCCGATCGCCGAGGAGGGCGACGCCACCGGCGGCGGTGAGCAACTGGTCGGCGTCGCCGACTGGTCGATCACGCCGCTGGTCGGCTCCGACGGCGCGGTGCGGTTCACCGCGGTCGACACGATCGGCGCCGGGCTGTTCGCCTCGAAGGGGGGCGTGATCAGCGTTGACCTGCGCGCCGGGACGCCGCTCGACGAGCCGGCGCGTTTCCTGCGGTTCGACACCACGGCGACCTATTTCCTGCCGCATCTCTCCGCGGGGCCGTTCATGGCCGCCGACGGCGGCGTCATCTTCGATGCGGTGGTCACGGGACGGGGGCGCGGCCTGTTCGCGCGCGCCGCCGACGGGACGATCGTCCCGGTCGCGCTCGACGGCGACCCGGCTCCGGGCGGCGGGCATTTCGACGGCGCCTATTTCACCTTCGCGTCGATGGCGTCGGGCGGGCGGGTCGCCTTCCTCGGCGCGGCTCCGGATAGCGAGCGGGGCAGCACGCTGCAACTGTTCGCCGGATCGGCCGGCGGCGCGCTCGAGCGCGTCGTCGGGGGCGGGGATTCGATCCCGGGATTCGCCGCGCCGATCTCGTCCCTCCTCCCGATTTCACCCATCACCGCCGCGGGGAAAGTCGTCGTCCCGGCGTTCCTGTCGGACGGGACGTGGCTCCTCCTCGTGTGGGACGGCGCCGCCCTCGGCCGGTTCGCCGCCAGCGGCGACGCACTCCCGGGCGGCGACACGATTGCGAGCCTGCGGTTCGGCCAGCCGGGCGCGCTCCTGCCGCCGTGGCTCGACGACACCGGGTCGCTCCTGTTCGGCGCGCAGATCGCGGGCGGCGGATCGGCGCTCTACCGCGCCACGCTCGAGAGCGGGCCCGGTTCGGCGTTCCGCCTCCTCGGCGACGGCGACCTCGTGCAGGGCGGAACGCTGCAGCCGTTCCGGCCGCAGGGGCTGGCCGTCGATCGGAGCGGGCGCCTCGCCTTCCAGGCGGTGCCGGCGTCGGCGCCCGCGGCCTCGACCTACTCGGCCGACGTCGGTCCGATCCCGCGCCTCGTGAAGGCACCCCTCGATCCGAACCCGCCCGCCCCGCCTCCCGGCGTCCCGCCGCCGATCGACCAGGCGCTCCCGCGCCTTGCCGCCACCGCCGCGGGCGGCGTGGTGTACGAGAACCTGGGAGGCTGGACCGGGTCGATGCTGCTGTTCGCGACGCCGCGGGTTCCGACCGATCCCGATCCCGACCACGCCTACGACCAGGTGGCGCTGGTCGGTCCGTTCGTCGCCTCGCCGGACGGCGGGCTGTTCACCCGATCGTTCGGGCTCCAGGGGCGGGGGTTCGGAGCGCCGCGCACGCCGCTGCGACTGGGCTCCGACGGCGATCGGTTCGCGGTCGCGGTCGAGCCGACCAGCCAGGGTCCGGAGATCCTGGTGCTGTTCGATCTGCGCCCCGACCGCGCGCCGGTCGCCGCCGCCGGGCCGGACCAGACGATCGAATGCACCGGGCCCGAAGGCGCCCTGGTCACTCTCGACGCCGGCG
>DATKFL010000359.1:0-6333 GCA_035511355.1 Dongiaceae bacterium | reverse complement strand
AGGACCGTGCGCCGCTCGCCGGCGCGCTCGAAGGTCACCGGCTTGGTCTGGCGCGGGCTGAGCATCATCTGCAGGTGGAGGTCCTTCCAGTTGGCCACCGGGAGGCCGGCGAACTCGACGATCCGGTCTCCCGGCTCGAGGCCGGCCGCTTTCGCCGGAGACTCCGGATCGACCTCGCCGACGATCGCCGGCTCGTAGAGATAGGCGAACTCCTGCACCCCCTTCATGAAGACGAAGGTGGTCACGCCGAACGCCGTGGCGAGGTTGAAGACCGCCCCCATGACGAAGATCACGAACCGCTGCCAGCGCGGGTGGGCGAGCAGGTCCCCCGGATCGGGCGCGCCACCGCCCTCCTCTTCCGACTCGCCGCGCAACTTGACGTAGCCGCCGAGCGGCACCCAGGAGAGGCGGTATTCGGTGCCGCGGTAGACGTAGCCCCAGATGCGCGGCCCGAACCCGACCGAGAAGACCTCGACCGTGACCTTGAAGAACTTGGCGGCGAGGTAGTGCCCGAACTCGTGGAACAGCACGACCGAGCCGAGAACGCCGACGAACGGCAGAAGTCCGCCCAGGCTCCAGCTCATGACCAACCCTTCATCGCGAGAATCTCCTCCGCCGCGCGGCGCGCCGCGCCGTCGGCATGGACCACATCGTCGAGATCGTGAAGCGGCGCGGTCTGGTGGCGCTCGAGCACCTCGTTCACGAGACGCGCGATCCCCGTGAATCCGAGCCGCCCGTCGAGGAACGCCTGCACCGCCACCTCGTTCGCCGCGTTGAGCGCCGCCGGCGCGGTGCCGCCGGAGCGGAGCGCGGCATACGCCAGGTCGAGGCTCGGGAAGCGCGCCCGATCGACCGGCTCGAAGTCGAGCCGGCGCGCCGCGCTGAAGTCGAACGCCGCCACCGGACCCGGGAAGCGCTCCGGGTAGCCCAGGGCATACTGGATCGGCGCGCGCATGTCCGGGACTCCCACCTGCGCCATCACCGAGCCGTCGGTCATCTCCACCATCGAGTGCACGGCCGACTGCGGATGCAGCACGACGTCGATCCGATCCCCCGGGAGGCCGAAGAGCCAGTGCGCCTCGATCACCTCGAGACCCTTGTTCATGAGGGTCGCCGAGTCGACGCTGATCTTCCGCCCCATCTCCCAGACCGGATGCCGCACCGCTGCGGCCGGCGTGACCGTCGCCAGGTCCGCGATCGGCGTGGTGCGGAACGGACCGCCCGAGGCGGTCAGGATGAGCCGTCGCACCTCGTCGATCCGCTCCCCGCGCAGGCATTGGTGCACGGCCGAGTGCTCGCTGTCGACCGGCACCAGGCTGGCCCCGGATTGCGCCATCGCGTCGCGCATCAGCGACCCCGCCATCACCAGGCTCTCCTTGTTGGCGAGCGCCACCTTCTTGCCCTGGCGGAGCGCCTGCCAGGTCGGCTTGAGACCGGCGGCACCGACGATGCCGGCGAGCACGACGTCGGCCTGCGGATGCCCGGCGACCGCGAGGAGACCGGCCTGGCCGGTGGCGACCTCGCAGCGCGCCGCGCGCGCCGCGTCGGCAAGCTCCCCGGCGCGCGCCGGGTCGGCGAGCGCCGCCAGTCGCGGGCGATGCCGGCGGATCTGCTCCGCGAGGAGGGCGGCGTTGCCACCCGCCGCGAGCGCCACCACCTCGAATCGCTCCGGCAGGCGGCCGATCAGATCGAGCGCCTGCACCCCGATCGACCCGGTCGAACCGAGGAGGGCGACCCGGCGTTTCGCGCCGTCGTGTCCGTTGCCGTGCTGACCGCTCATGAGGTTTTCATCGCGAACTGGTAATAGTAGTAGAGGACGGGGGCGGCGTAGAGCAGTGAATCGACCCGATCGAGAAGTCCCCCGTGCCCCGGCACGAGGCGGGCGCTGTCCTTCACCCCGGCGCCGCGCTTCAGCATCGACTCGACCAGGTCCCCCACCATCCCGACCGTCCCGAGGACGAGACCCAGGACGAGCCCGTCGATCGGTCGCAGGCGGTGCATGAACCAGGCACGCGCGACGAACGCCGCGAGGACCGACCCGAGAATGCCGCCGATCGCCCCTTCGATCGTCTTTTTCGGGCTGACCTGCGGCGCCAGCGGCCGCCTTCCGAGGAAGCGCCCGACGAAATAGGCCGCGGTGTCCCCCGCCCAGACGATGAAGAAGAGCAGGAACACGAGATCGCTGCCGTTCTCGTCTCCCATCGGAGCGTCGGTCAGGAGCCGGAGCGCCAGGAGATAGCCGAAGAAGATCCCGATGAAGGTCGAGGCGAAGAGGGTGGCGCCGATCTCGCCCAGCGCCGGTCCCCAGTCGCCGCCGCGCAGAAGCGACGCGATCGGAATGGTGGTGAGCGCGAGGACCAGGCCGTACTCGAGCCGCACCCCCGGAAGGGCGAACGATGCGAGGATCACGACCGCCACGACGACGCCGAGCCCGCGGTGCACCCGCATCCCGCGCGCCGCCGCCAATCCGTACATCTCGAACAGTCCCAGGAGCGCCGCCGCCAGGAGCAGCAGCTCGTACGGCCCGCTCCCCAGCTTCTTGACGATCACCCAGAAGATCGGCAGGAAGACGACCGCCGACAGCACCCGGAGCGTCCCCGAGCCGCGAACCACTAGGTGGTGCCCGGCGTCGCGGCGACCGGCACCGGCGGCTCCTCGACGCGGCCGTAGCGCCGCTCGCGCTTCTGGTAGTCGACCACCGCGCGCAACAGCTCGCCGCGCCGGAAGTCGGGCCAGAGGGTCTCGGTCACCCAGATCTCGGCGTAGGCGATCTGCCAGAGAAGGAAGTTGCTGATCCGCAGCTCCCCCGACGTGCGGATCAGCAGGTCGGGGTCGGGCTGCCCCGAGGTGTACAGGGCGCGCGCGAACTCCTGCTCGGTCACCGGGGCCGCCTCCGCGGCGCCGGCGCGCGCCGCCACGAGGCGATTGCAGGCGTCGACGATCTCGGTCCGCCCGCCGTACGACAGCGCCAGGTTGAAGCGCAGGCCGGTGTTGGTGCGGGTCGCCTCGATCGTCTTCTCGAGATCGCGGCGCACCATCGGCCCGAGCTCCTCGATCCGGCCGATGACGTTGAAGGCGATGTTGTTGCGCTGCAGGGTCGCGAGCTCCTTGCGGAGGTACTCGCGCAGGAGCGCCATCAGGGTGCTGATCTCGAGGCGTGGCCGCTTCCAGTTCTCGACCGAGAAGGCGTACAGGGTCAGGACCTCGAAGCCGAGGCGCGCCGAGGTCTCGACGGTGTCGCGCACCGCGGCGATGCCGGCGTGATGTCCGGCCACCCGCGGCAGGGAGCGCTGCTTCGCCCACCGGCCGTTGCCGTCCATGATGATCGCCACGTGCCGCGGCAGGCGATCGAAATCGACGCGGGCGAGGAGCTCGGCCTCGGGAGAGCCCGGTGCGACGTGCTCCTGCAATGGGGTCAGTGGTTCGGATTCGGACATGCGGGGATGACGACTCCCGTCGTGTGCAAATCGCACTGTATCACACGCTTGCGAGGGCTCACAAGGAAACGGCCGCGGCCGCGCCGCGGTCAGCGCGCCCGCTTCTCGAGAAACCTCCACGCCGAGCTCAGGATGGTGTCGAGATCGGCATGCCGCGGCACCCATCCGAGGACCCGGGTGGCGAGCGCCGACGACGCCACCAGGCGCGCCGGGTCGCCCGGGCGGCGGGCCGCCTGCCGCGCCTCGATCGGGCGGCCGGTCACCCGGCGCGCCGCCTCGATCACCTCGAGCACCGAGAACCCGCCGCCGTTGCCGAGGTTCAACGCGCGCGCCCCGCCGGGGGTGGTTGCCGCTTCGAGGGCCAGGCGGTGCGCCTCCGCGAGGTCCTCGATGTGGATGTAGTCGCGCACCGCCGTGCCGTCGGGCGTCGGGTAGTCGCTCCCGAAGATCTCGACCGGATGTCCGCCGGCCGCCGCGGCGAGAACGTTCGGAATGAGGTGGCTCTCGGGGTCGTGCCGCTCGCCGTGCCCGCCGTCGGCCGTCGCCCCGGCGGCGTTGAAGTACCGGAGCGACACCGCGGCGAGGCGGTGCGCCGCGGCGTGCCATCCGAGGGCGCGCTCGAACGCCAGCTTCGTCTCGCCGTACGGATTCGTCGGGAGGGTCGGGTGATCCTCGTCGATCGGAATGCGCTCCGGCTCGCCGTAGACCGCCGCCGAGGACGAGAAGACGAACCGGGACACCCCGGCGGCGACCGCGAGGTCGAGCAGCCGCAGCGACCGGGTGACGTTGTTCTCGTAGTAGAACGCCGGACGCTGCATCGACTCGCCGACCAGGCAGTGCGCCGCCATGTGCACGACCGCCTCGGTCCGGTGCCGCCGGAGCGCCGGCCCCACGAGCGCGGCGTCGGCGAAGTCCCCTTCGATCAGGTCGAACCCCGCCGCGGTGTCTCGGTGCCCGGTGCTCAGGTCGTCGACCAGGACGACCGCGTGCCCGGCGGCGCGGAGCCTGCGGGCCACCGCGCCGCCGATGTAGCCCGCCCCGCCGGTCAGAAGGACGTTCATGCGGCCTCCCCGTCGTCTTCGTAGTGGACCTTCATGAGGGTCAACCCGCGCGCCGGCATGCAGACGCCGGCGCGACGGCGGTCGCGCGCCGCGAGGATCGCGTCGATGTCGGCGGGTCGAAGGCGCCCACGGCCGACCTCGACCAGCGTGCCGACGATGGTGCGGATCATGTGGCGCATGAAGCCGTCGCCGCGAACGTCGTAGGTGACCGTCTCCCCGGAGGCGGTCACGCGCGACCAGACGATGGTGCGGTGCCGATCCTCGATGGTGCTGTCGGCGCGACAGAACGACGTGAAGTCGTGCCGCCCCACCAGGCGCTCCGCCGCGGCCGCCATCGCCTCCGGGTCGAGAGGCGTCAGGACCTGGGTCACGAACGGCGCCTCGAAGGGTGAGAGCACCTCGGCGGTCGACAGGCGATAGCGGTACTCCTTGCCGCGCGCGTCGCTCCGGGCGTTGAAGGAGTCGGGCACCTCGTCGACCGCCAGCACCCGCAGCGACTCGGGGAGGCGCGCGTTCAGGCCGCGCCTGAGCCCGTAGAGCGGGATCGTCCGCGCGGTCGCGAACGAGGCGACCTGCCCGAGGGCGTGCACGCCGGCGTCGGTCCGCCCCGCTCCCACCAGCCGGATCGGCTCGTCGAGCATGGTCGCGAGGGTGCGCTCGAGGATTCCCTGCACGGTGGCGCGGGCCGGCTGGATCTGCCAGCCGGCGTACGCGGTGCCGACGTAAGCCAGGGTCATCCGGAGGGTGCGCATGGGCGGCCGCGACAGCGCCGCAGCCGGCGGCATTATAGGGCGGCGGCCGACCCGTTTGACGCTCCGGATCTCCGCCGGTATAATCCGCGCCCCTCGACCATGAAAAAGTTTCTCTCCCGACACCACGAGGTCTTCATGACGATCCGCCTGGGTGCTCTGCTGTTCGGTCTCGCCGTCAGCGCCGGCGCCGCGATCGCCGCGGGCGAGGCGCCTGACTGGAAAACGCCGACCAAGGACTGGACCAAGGGTCCGGTCCGCTGGCTGATGGACGACACCGAGGAGAAGGATTTCAAGAAGCTCAAGACCGACGAGGAGCGCCAGGCGTTCGCCAAGACCTTCTGGGAGAAGCGCGACCCCACTCCCGGAACGCCGGAGAACGAGTACATGCTGATCTTCTGGCAGCGGGTCGAACAGGCCGACAAGGCCTACAAGGACATGATCCGCCAGGGGTCGATCACCGACCTCGGCCGGGTGTTCCTCCTGATGGGGCCGCCGGCTTCGACCCACAAGGACTCGCGTTATCTCTACTGGAACTACGAGCCGAACGAGGTCACCGGCATCAAGGAGAAGCTGGAGTTCTCGTTCGCCAGCGTCGAGACCGGGACCCTCCTGCGCTCCCCGAAGGTGCTCGAGACCTACGTCGTCGCCCACCCGGAGACCCGCGGCATCGGCTGGACCCTCCCGAAGATCGCCGCCGGGCCGGTCGGCGAGCCGACCGCGGCGCCCGTGAAGGAGCATGCCGAGGACACCTCGCCCGAGACCCAGCGGCAGATCCCGATCATCGATGCGGTTGTCATGAAGAAGAGCGGGCCGACCGACGTGCCGTTCCAGGTGGTCGACGACTTCTACGCCGCCGCCGACGGCACGACCCTCGTCGTGATCACGGTCGAAGTTCCGCGCGAGGCGGCGCACGGCAGCGGCAACCAGGCGGTGCTCGCGTTCGGCCGTCTCGCGCCCGAGGCCGCGGGCGGCCGGGTCTTCAACCTGACCGGCGACCTGCCGTTCGTGCCGGCACCGGAGGCCGACGCGCCGTCGGGCGGCCTGGTCTACCAGGCGCGCCGCAATCTCAAACCCGGCACCTGG
>DATKFL010000358.1:0-29608 GCA_035511355.1 Dongiaceae bacterium | reverse complement strand
AGGACCGTGCTGCCCTGGGCCTCGCCCGGGTCGGAGACGTTGAAGAGATCGGTCAGGAACGCCGAGACTTCGCGCGCGGTCGCCGCTTCGCTCGCGGCGCGGTCGCGCTCCTTGGCGAGCCGGCGCGCCTGCGCGGTCATGACCGCGGCGAGCGCGGCCAGGCCGACCACCGCGATCGCCGCCGCGGCGAAGGCGGCCTTGTGGCGCGCCACGAGGCGGCGCATCTGGTACGCCGCGCTCGGCGGCCGCGCCAGGATCGTCTGCCCTTCGAGGTACCGCCCGAGGTCCTCGTCGAGCGCCGCGACCGTGGCATAGCGGCGCGCCGGATCCTTCTCGAGCGCCTTGAAGACGATGACCGCGAGGTCGCGGTCGATGCGCGGCGACCCGCGCGCCGTGCCGAGCGGCGGCGGGGGCTCGTCGCAGATGACGCGCGCCGCCTCCGGGTACGGGAGCGCCTCGACCGGGAAAGGCAGCCGCCCGCTCAGCATCCGGTAGAGCAGCACCCCCAGCGCGTAGACGTCGGCGCGCGCGTCGGCCTCCTCGGCCCGGCCGCGGATCTGCTCGGGACTCATGTACGGGAGCGTCCCTTCGATGCGCGCGGTCGCGCTGCGTGCGACGGTCTCGGCCGCGGCGACGTCGGGATCGACGATGCGCGCCAGGCCGAAGTCGAGGATCTTGATCGCCGGCAGGCCGGCGAGCGAACCGGCGCCCGGAGAGCCGGCGCCGGCCGCCGGCGCGCCCTCCGCCGGGGCGGCCCCGGCTTCGGTCACCATGATGTTCGACGGCTTCAGGTCGCGGTGGATGACGCCACGCTGGTGCGCGTAGGCCACCGCCCCGGCGATCGATCGGAGGAGCGCGAGCCGCCGGCGCAGGTCGGGGCGCGAGCGCGGCGCGCCGATCTCCTCCAGCAGGCGGGACAGCGGTCGCCCGCCGACCAGCTCCATCGCGATGTACGGTTGCCCCTCGGCGGTCGAGCCCGACTCGTAGATCGCGGCGATCGCCGGGTGCTTGAGACGCGCGAGACTGTCGCATTCACGCTGGAACATCCGCCGCGTCGCGGCGTCGGCGTGCGGTCCGCCGAGCAGCACCTTGAGCGCCACCGCGCGGCGGGGGCTCTCCTGCAGCGCCTCGTAGACCACCCCCATGCCGCCGCGCCCGAGCAGGCGGACGAGGCGGTACGGGCCGACGCTTCGTCCCGCGATCGCGGGTTCTTCAGGCGGCATCCGCCCCCAGCGTCGGCGACGGCCGGATCGCTTTCAGGAGAGGCGCGGTGGCGAAGGTCGTGACCAGCGCCATCAGCACCAGCATCGAGAAGAGGGTCGGCGAGATCACCCCGAGGTCGAGCCCGACGTTCAGGACGATCAGCTCCATCAACCCGCGGGTGTTCATGAGCGCGCCGAGGCCGGCGGCGTCGCGCGGCGCCATCCCCGACAGCCGCGCCGCGAGGAAGGTGCCGCCGAACTTCCCCGCCGTCGCCACCACCACGATCGCCGCGCACAGCATCCATTCCTCCGCGCCGGAGATGAGGTCGATGCGGGTGCGCATCCCCGTGAAGGCGAAGAAGGCCGGCAGGAGCAGGATGCCGACCGGCGCTTCGAGCGCCCGGCCGAGGGCCCTGGCCACGCCGCTGTCGTGCGGGATGACCGCGCCGAAGAGGAACGCGCCGAAGAGCGCGTGGATGCCGATCGCCTGAGTCGCGAGCGCGGACAGGAGGAGTCCCATGAAGACCAGCGCCATGACGCCGCGCGCCGGCGTGTCCCCCTCGTCGCCCGCCAGGGCGCGCGCCAGAAGCGGCCGCACCGCGCCCAGCAGCACCCCGAGATAGACCGCCGCGCCCACGACGACCAGCACTCCCGCGCCGACCTCCGCCTTCGCGATGCCGGTGACCACCGCCAGGAGGCACCAGGCGCTGACGTCGGCGATCGCCGCCGCGGCCAGCGCCAGGCCGCCGAGGGGGGTGCGGGTCAACCCGGTGTCGGCGAGGATGCGTGCCAGGACCGGGAACGCGGTGATCGCCATCGCCGTGCCGAGAAAGAGCGCGAACGGGACGATCGCGACTCCCGCCGGCGCCAGGCGCGGGAAGAGCGGCACCGCCAGCGCCGCGCCGAGGAGGAACGGCGCGACGATGCCGGCCTGCGCGATGGCGATGGTGGCGCCGGCGCGGCGGCGCACCGCGTCGCCGTGCATCCCGAGCCCGATCGTGAAGAGGTACAGGATGACTCCGAGCTGCGCCACGGCCCCCAGTTGCGGGGCGACTTGCGGCGGCAGGAGCCGCGCCGCGTTCGCCTGCCCGAGGAGCGACGGTCCGAGCAGGATCCCGGCAAGCACTTCGCCGATGACCGGCGGCTGGCCGAGCCGCGCGCACAGCCGCGCCAGGATCCATCCGAGGCCGACGACGGCGGCGAGCGTGGCGAGCAGGTGCGCGAGCGTGTCGACGCCGCCGCCCGCCGCCGCGGCCGCCGCGTCCACGACCTACCGCGACGCGGCGTCGCGCGCCAGCATCAGCGCGCAGATCGACTTGGCGTCGACGATGCCGCCTTCGCGGATCATCTCGATCGCGCGCCGGAACGGCAGCCGCTCGACGGTCAGCACCTCGTCGTGATCGAGATTCTGCCCGGTCGGCGTCAGGTCGCGCGCCGCGTAGAGGTGGATCACCTCGTCGGTGAAGCCGGGCGTCGTGTAGATCGATCCGAGCTTCTCGAGACGGCCGGCGCGGTACCCGGCCTCCTCTTCGACCTCGCGGTGCGCGCAGGCATCGGGCGACTCGCCCTGGTTCAGCGTTCCGGCCGGCACTTCGAGGATGAACCCGGCGGTGGCGTAGCGGAACTGCCGCACCATCAGGATGTCGTCGTCGCTAACGAACGGCACGACCGCCGCGGCGCCGGGGTGGCGCACCATCTCGAGATCGGTCGAGCGGCCGTTCGGCAGCTCGACCCGATCGCGGTCGATCTTGAGGAGCCGGCCGGCATAGACCCGCTCGCTCGACAGCCGTTTGAAGGTCATCGGCGCCTCAAAAAGGAAGGGCGGCGCGGCCCCCGCGAGGGGCGCCGCGCCGCCCGACATCCTAACCGAATTCCGAACCGCCGGGATTCGCGCCGGTTTCTAGAAGTTCCCGTCGCAGATCGCCGTGGTCTCGGCCGACTGGTGCACGCCGTCGCCGCAGCAGTAGCGGTTCGCCGGCTTGCCGCCGGTGCGGCCCGAGCAGTCGGCCGCGCAGTTGTTGCAGTTCTCGCCCGACTCGCAGGTGCCGTCGTTGTCGCAGGCGCCGCCACCGCCGGTGTTGAGCGTGCAGGCATACAGGGCCTGGGCGCCGCTCCGGTCGTCGGAGGCGATCGCCTTGTCGTCGCAGTAGGCGACCGACGGGTACATCAGCGCCGACGCGGTGTTCGAGTGCGCCAGGCCGATGAGGTGCCCGATCTCGTGCGACACGACCGAGTCGAGGTAGATCTCGCTCGAGCAGCCGTCCGGCTCGCCCGGCGTGACGTAGTTGTAGTTCAGGTTGAACGCGACGTCGGCGTCGGTGACCGCGACGACGTTGAGCCCGCCGCACGTTCCGGTGGTGCCGGTGTCGTAGTAGCCGGTCGTGGTGGCGGCCAGGCACGAGCCGGTGCAGATGTGCCGCGGGTCCGAGAAGATGACGTCGCTGTTGTTGTCGCCGAGCGTGTACGAGACGCTGCCGGCGGAGGCGTTGACGATCTGGCCGGCGCCCTGGCTGTTCCAGGCGTTCACCGCCGCGACCGAGGCGTTCACGCCGCGGTTGCCGTCGGTGACGCTGGCAACGCCGCCGCTGTCGACCCGGACCACCTTCGGGGTCGAGAACCAGCGACGCGGCGGGCTGAGAAGGACGTAGGCCGAGGCGGCGGTGATGCCGGCGGCCCCGAGCAGGACGACGACGAATGCCTTCGCGAGGTTGCGGTTCATCGGCGGCCTCCTACTTTCCGGACGCGGCGATCTGCTTCGCCAGCTGCGCCATCGACAGGCCGTGCGCCGACCCGCCCTTCAGCATCTCGTTGCCGGCCGCGTCGCGGTCGACCTTCGAGAGCCCCTGGTAGTACCCCTCGACCATCAGCGCGCCGTCGTCCCACGCGCCGAGGAACACCACCACGTTGTCGCCGACGTTGAAGTCCGGCGCGCCCTCCATCACGACGCGGTAGCCGTCCACCACGCCGCCCGGCACGCGCACCGTCTCGTAGGCGTGCTTCTGGCCGGCCAGCGCCCGCTTCACCTCGAGCGTCACGTAGCTGAAGATGAAGGTGTGGTCGGCGTTCCACTCGCTGCGCACGTCGGTCACCTGGGCGTGCACGACGCCCTGCGATTTCCGGATCAGGTCTCCCACGTTCTGCTTCAGGAAGGTCGATGCCCCGGCCCCGGTCACGCCCGCCGCGAGCAGCGCGGCGAGAGCGAGGGTCGGGAGGATGCGACGGCGATGCGTCCTCATCAGTTTCCCCCTTGTGGTCGTGATGATCCCCGCGCCGGCGTGACGCGGGGTGTTCGATGGCGCGACTCTATACGTCTCACCCGGCGGGGTGTCAAGAAAACATCTCCTCAGTCGACGACCGGGATCCAGTCGGAAGCTGTCAGCGCCCGGTGCCGGGCGGCCATCGCGGCGGCGGCATCGGCCCGCCCGATCTCGCCCAGGAGCTGCGACAGGTAGCCGATCGCCCAGGGACGATCGGGCCGGCGCTCCAGCGCCTCGTCGAGGAGCGCGATCGCCCCCGGCGCGTCCCCCTGCCGGCGCCGCGTGCGCGCCAGGAGGAACAGCGTCTGATCCTGGTCGGGGTCGTACTGGCGCGCCTCCTCGAGCGCGGCGCGCGCCTCGTCCAGCCGGCCGGCCCCGAATGCGGTGGAGCCCTGCGCCAGGAGGTCGATGGCGCGCTGCTCCGCGCCCGGGAGGAAGGGGCGTTCGACGGCCGCCGCGCGCGCCGCGTCGCCGGCGGCGCGCAGCGCCTGCGCGAGCCGGCGCGCGGTGTCGGGGTCGTTCGGGCGGCGGAGTCTCTCGGCCTCGAGGATCGGCACCGCTTCCTTCGCCCGGCCGGCGCCGGCCAGGAGCCGCCCCGCGAGACTCCGGATCGACTCCGGCCCCTTGGTCGCGCCGCGCGGCGGCGGCGTGCCGGCCGGCGCGGGTCCGGTCGCGAGCGCCGGCAGGACCGGCTCGATCGTCTTCAGCGCCGCCGCGGCGTCGCCGGCGGCGTCGAGGATCGCCGCCAGCGCCCGGCGCGCTTCGAGATCCTGGGGGGCGACCCGCACCAGCGCCTCGGCCTGCCGCCGCCCCGCCGCGGCGTCCCCGGCCCGGAGCGCCGCCTCGTACAGCGCGCGCCGCACGCCGGGGTCGTCCGGGAAGGCGGTCTCGGCCGCGGCGCGCCTCGCGTCCGCCTCCGGGTCGCGCCCGAGGGTCTCGAGCGCCGCGGCCTCGGTCACCATCGCGTCGGGGCGGGGCGTCGCCGCGATCGCCGCGCCGGCGTAGGCGCGCGCCTCGTCGGCGAAGCCGAGTCCGAGGGCCGCGTTCGCGAGGCGCGCGAGAAACTCCGCCTGCTTCGGCTTGTCGTCCTCGGGGAAGGTCAGGAACGGCAGCGCGGCGCGCGTCCGGCCCTCGAACATGCCGGCGAGCGCCCGGCGCTGCCGCTCGAGGCGCTGCGTGTCGCGCGACAGCATCCGGAGCGGCGCGACGAACTCGATGCGCATGTTGTCGTCGGTGTTGATCGGCCCCTCCGGGAGCGCCGCGCGCAGGTCGTCCCCGCCGATCCAGAAGTGCGCCAGGAGATCCTCGGGGCTCCGGACGCCGATCCGCCGGAGATCGGCGCGCACCGCGTCGGTCGCGCGCGCGAACAACTGGCCGACCGGCAGCGGGATCTCCCCCGGCCCGGCGATCAGGATGGCGTCCGAACCGGCACGCCAGATCTGCACCGACGGGAAGACCTGCATGAACGATCGCAGGATGCTCTGGAAGTCCTCCGGCCAGAGCTCGTACAACTGGATCCACTGGCAGAAGACGCCGTCCGGGCGCAGGCGCGATCGCGCCACGCGGAAGAAGTCGCGCGTGAACAGGCTCGCGGCGCCCGGGATCCAGGGGTTCGACGGCTCCGAGATGATCACGTCGTAGGTCTGGTCGCGGACCAGCAGGTCGTTGCGCGCGTCGTTCACCACCAGGCGCACGCGCGGGTCGCGCAGGGGCGCGCCGCTCTGGTAGTCGAAGAATCGGCTCCCCTCGACCACGGCGTGCTCCAGCTCGAGGGTGTCGACGCTCCCGACCGGATGGGTCAGCGCCGAACCGAGGGTCACGCCGCTGCCGAGCCCGATCAGCAGCACGTCCTCGCGGCGCGGCGCGAGGAGCAGGGGGAGCTGCGCCACCAGCACCTGCGTCGGCATGTCGCCCATCGGCAGCGCTTCGGCGCGCGGCACCGGATCGGCGAGCCCGGGCGGCACGGAAGCGTCCGGCTTGCCGTTCACCATCATGGTGAGCGCCTGGGTCGTACGGAAGACGGTGACCGTGCAGGTCAGTCCTTCCCGGAAGAGAAGGATCTCCCCGTGGCTCTTCTGCATCTGCTCCCGGAACGCGGTCCGGTCGAGACCGCGGTAGCGGTCGGCGTAGCGGAAGATGCCGCTCGACAGCGTGTCGGGGCGCCAGGCCGGCGTCCCGACCGCGAGGTTGGCGAGGTACAGCGCCAGAAGCCCCAGCAGGAGCCCGCGCCGGCCGCGGGTCATCGCCGCCGCCGGGGTCGCGACGATCGCCGCGCCGGCGACCAGCGCCGAGAGGACGATGCCGGTGATCAGGACGCCGCGGCTCCCGAGGCGCGGGATGAGCCAGAAGCCGGCGGCGACCGATCCGGCGATGGCGCCGGCGGTGTTCCACGCGTAGGCGCGCGCCACGAGGCGCGGCGCGCGGGCGCCGCCGAGCCCGAGCCCGCCCATCGTGAGCGGGAACATCGCGCCGAGCCCGAGCGTCGGCAGGAACATCACCGCCGCGGACAGCAGCATCTGCACGAGGAGGAGCGCGCGCGGACGCGGGTCGAAAGCGTCGTGGATCAGGTGGTAGAAGTACGGCAGCTCGCCGGCGAGGAAGAGTCCGAAGAAGGTCGTCACGGCGACCAGCAACTGGCAGAGCCCGACGGCGAGGACCGGGTCGCTCCCCGGCCGGAGGAGGCGGGTCCCGAACCACGCCCCCGCGGTCAGGCCGACCAGGAAGGTGGTCAGCATGATGGTGTACGAGTAGGTCGACGATCCGAGAACCAGGACGAGGAAGCGGCTCCAGGCGACCTCCATCAGCATCGCGACGCCGCCCGAGACGGCGTACGCGCCGACCAGGAGGGTGGCGCGGGACCGGGCGGCGCGCGCGGCGGCGGACGCGAACGCGGGCGCGGACGCCGTCACGCCGTCCGCCGGCGCCCGTTCGGCCGCGGACGCGACCGCCGTGACCCCGGTCGCGGCGCGTTCGCCGGCGAACGGGGCGTGCCGGGCGAGCCGCCAGGCCCCGGTCGCGGCGAGGAGATTGAGCGCCACCGCGACCGCCTGCGTGCCCCGCAGCCCCAGCCCCGGCATCAGGAGAAGGCCGGCGGCCGCGCAGCCGGCGACCGCCCCGGCGGTGTTGACCGCAAACAACATCCCGACGCGGCGCGCCGCGCCGTTCGGGTCGGAGGCGTCGTCGGACGCGCCGCGATCCCCCGCCGCGAACCGGCTCACCACCGGGAGCGTCGCCCCCATCAGCGCCGTCGGGATCAGGAGGACCGACGCACAGACCAGGAACCGCACCAGCGAGAAGAGCGCGAACGATCCGGAAAGGCCCGCGGCGGTCGCCTGCACGACCGGCACCAGCCCCTGGAACAGGAGCGGGATGAGCAGCGCCACCGCCGCGATTCCCGCTTCGATGGCGGCGTAGATCCGGAGCGGATGGTGCCGTTCGAGGCGCGCGGCGAAGTACCCGGCGAGGGCGCTGCCGGCGGCGAGCCCCCCCATGAAGGACGCCAGGACGGTCGCCACCGCGAAGGTGGTCGCCCCGAAGATCAGCTCGAGAGATCGGACCCAGGCGACCTCGTAGACGAGGCCGCTCATCCCCGAAAGGAGCAGGCAGACCAGGAGCGCGCGATAGGCGCCGCGTTCGGTCATATGGCGCGGGAGGCTACCACTTTTCCTTGCCCCCGGACCCCGGGGTGGGTACATTTCCACCCCAACCGTCCCCTTCGATGGGAGTCTGAATGACTGTGTCGCCGCGCCGCGGGGGCCGAATTCCGGCCGCCGCCTCGTTCGCCTTGGCCGCCATTCCCGCCCTCGCCGTTTTGATGGCACTCGCCACCCCCGCCGTCGCCCTGACCCACCGTCCGAACGAGGGCACGAACGACGAGCGGATCATCCCGGCGCCCTGGCTCGACACCCTGAGCGAGGTGGAGCCGGAAGGGGGCCACGGCCCGGCCGCGCCCGCCGCGGCGCGCTTCCGCGGCCGGCACGCCGGCGCCTGGAAGATGAGCTTCGACCGGCGCACAGGCTCAGTGTCGTTCATCGAAGGGGAAGGCTTCCCGTTCGCCCCTGGCAACGGCCCGGCGCCGCGCGACCTCGGCGAGGCCGCGCCGCGCGGGCTGGCTCTCATGGACGCCGAAGGGGACCTCCTGAAGCCGGCGGTCGGCGAGCTGCGCCTCAACCCCGAACGCAGCGCCTGGCTCGAGGACGGACGGATCGTCTTCCTCGACTACGACTGGGTGGTCGACGATGTCCCGGTGGAAGGGGGGCGCGTCTTCCTGCGGATCAACCACGGCCGGGTGATCCAGATGGGCGCGGCGCGCCTCGGGCGGGGCCTGCCTCCCGCGAAGCCGACGGTCGATGCCGCCGAGGCGCTCGATCGGCTGTTCGCGCATGCCGGCGGCCGCGGCGACGACGACGTCGTGCTCGCGGCGCCCACGCTCGTCTACCTCGCGCGCGCCCGGGGCGAGTCGCAGGTGCCGTGGGGCGGCGGCATCACCTACCGCCTCGCCTGGCGCGCCTCGTTCCGCCGTGCCGGCGAGTCGATGACCTGGCAGGGCGACGTCGACGCGCACACCGGCGAGATCGTGGCGTTCGAGGACGAGAACCGGTACGCCGCGCGGGTCACCGGCGGGGTCTTCCCGCGCTCGCCGAACCAGGCCGAGGTGGTGCAGCCGTTCGTCAACGTCCGGGTCTTCGCCGGCGGGGCGACAATCCTGACCGGCGACGCGGGGACCTTCCCCTACACCTCGGGGCCGGCCTTCACGGCGCTCGACGGCCAGTACTTCCGGGTCACCTGCACCGGCTGCTCGAACCCCGAGCGCGCCTTCGCCTTCACCGACCATGGCACCGGCGATCTCGAACTCGGCACCGGCGGTCTCGACCTGGTCGGCAACGGCGCCTCGACCGCGGCGGAGCGCAACGCCTTCTACCACCAGACCCGGGTGCGCACCCTGGCGCGCAAGTGGCTGTCGATCGGCTTCCTCAACAACACCACGCCGACCAACCTCAACCTCGACGACACCTGCAACGCCTTCTGGGACGGGACGGCGACCAACTTCTTCCGCTCCGGCGGCGGCTGCAGCAACACCGGCACGATCGCCGACGTGATGTACCACGAGTGGGGGCACGGGCTCGACCAGGCGACCAACATCGGCGACGGGTCGACCGGCGAGGCGACCGGCGACGTCACCTCGATGAGCGTGGTGCACGACGCGCGCATCGGCCCCTACTTCGAGGTGAACGGCAACCCGGTGCGCGACCTCGACAGCACGCGCGTCGGCCATGTCGCCACCCCGGCGGCGCTCGACGCGAACGGCTGCATCATCTGCTCCGGTCAGTGCTCGAACGGCCCGTACGGCCACGAGGTGCACTGCGAGGGGGAGATCTACGGCCAGGCGCACTGGGACCTGGCGCAGGCGTTCATCGCCAAGCACGGCTTCAACACCGGCTGGCAGGACCTGGAGCGGATCTACTTCCTGTCGCTGCCGCAGGCCGACACGATGGTGCCGACGTCGGCGCAGAGCGTCTACAACGCCTACCTCGCGATCGACGACGACAACGGCAACCTCGCCGACGGCACGCCGAACTGCAACGAGATCGACGCCGCCTTCCGCGCGCACGGCATCGCCCCCGGACTCGGGTGCGCCGGCAACACCAGCCCCTGCGCCCGGCCGGCCGAGCCGGTAGTGACCATCACCCCGGCGCACGGACGGGTCGCGCTCGACTGGAGCGCGGTGCCGAACGCGACGCAGTACGTCGTGCTGCGCGCCGATTTCTCGCCGACCTACGCCTACCTGCCGCTCGGCACGCTGACCGGCACGCACTTCGAGGACGCGACCGTGCAGCCGGGGGTGACCTACTGGTACGTCGTCGAGGCGCGCACCGCCGGCGGCTGCCGCTCCACGATCGAGAACGAGCAGGCCGCGTCGGCGACCCCGGATGCGCGGCCGTTCGTCGACGCGATCGGCGTGGACGACGTCCCCGCCGGGAACCGCAGCGGCTACGCCGACCCCGGCGAGTCGATCGATCTGACCCTGAGCCTCAGGAACGCGCTGCCCGCGGGGGGCGTCACGGGAGGGAACGGGACCCTCTCCACCACGACGCCCGGCGTCACCCTGACCAACAACTCGGCCGCCTGGGGCCCGATGGCGCCGGGCGCCACGGTCGACGGCAGCGCCTTCCGCGCCGCGCTCGCCAACCCGGGGGCGGTCTGCGGATCGACCGCCACCTTCAACCTGATCTGGACCGACAACGGCACCGGGCCGGCGACCACGGCGACCATCCCGGTCCTGATCGGCACCCGCACCACGCGCTACGTCGAGGACTTCGAAAGCGACCTCGTCACGCCCTGGCCGGTGAGCGCCGGATCGCCCGCCGCGACCGCGGGCGCGTGGGTGATCGGCGACCCGGGGCAGACCACCTGGCAGCCGGGCGGCGACGCGACCATCGGTGACGGCGGGCACTGCCTGTTCACGGCGACCAACAGCGCCGAGAACACCGGCGACGTCGACGGCGGCGAGACGATCGCCACCTCGCCGACGATCGATCTTTCAGGTGCGAGCGCGGCGCGGCTCACCTACAAGCGCTGGTGGGCGTCGTCATCCCTGACCGACGCCGCCGACACCTTCATCGTCGAGGTGAGCGGCAACGGCGGATCGACGTGGGTGACCGCCGAATCGGTCGGCGGCACGGCGCGCAACCTCGGCTGGCAGCCGGTCGAGGTGCGGCTGGAGACGCTGGTGCCGCTCAACGCGAACTTCAAGATGCGGGTCAAGGCGCGCGACGGCGCCCCCGACAGCAACGTCGAGGCGGCGATCGACGACATCCGGATCGACGAGGTCACCTGCGACCTGACGCCCCCCTGCTTCGTGCCGCCGACGTTCGCCGGCGCCGCCGCCGCCGCGCCGGGCGCCTCCTGCGCCGAGACCGACCTCTCCTGGAGCCCCGGCAGCACCTCCTGCCAGAACGCGCAGGTGCTCTACAACGTCTACCGCTCGACGACACCCGGCTTCGCGCCGGCGCCGGCGAACCGGGTGGCGACCGACCTGCCGGGTCTCGCGTTCCACGACACGCTGCTGCAGCCGGGCGCGACCTATTACTACGTCGTGCGCGCCGACGACACCCGCTCGGGCGAGGAGAGCAATGCCGTGCAGCGAACGGTCGCGGCGCCCACGGCGCCCGACCTCGCCGCGCCGGTCTTCATCGGCCTGAGCACGGCGCAGTCCGGAGCCGTCTGCGGCGCCATCGCGCTGTCGTGGAGCGGCGCCGCGGAGACCTGCTCGCTGCCGCTGCGCTACAACGTCTACCGATCGACCTCGTCCGGCTTCACGCCCTCGCCGGCAAACCGGGTCGCGACCATCTTCGGCACCTCGTACACCGACACCGCGCTCGTGCCGAACCAGACCTACTACTACGAGGTCCACGCCGCGGATGCCGCCGGCAACGAGGAAGGGAACGGCACCGAGCGCTTCACGCCGGCGCGCATCCTGCCGCTGGTCCTGTACCACGAGGACTTCGAGGGCGACCCCGGCGGCTGGGCGACGATGGCCCCGAACGACGCGCTGACCGGCCGGTTCGAGTGGGGCGACCCCCAGTTGACCGGGGCGCAGCCGGATGACGACGCGACGCCGGCGCCGGGGGTCTCCGCCTGGGTGACCGGTCTCGCGGCGGGCAGCGGCATCGGCGCCAACGACGTCGACACCGGCACCACGACGATCCAGTCGCCGATCATCGACATCAGCGCCTCGCCGGCGCCGATCCTCGAGGTGCAGACCTTCTTCAACAACGACCTCGGCGCCAATCCGGGAGAGGACACGCTGCGGATCGACGTCTCGGGGAACGGCGGCAGCACCTGGGTCGCCGGCCTCGTGTCGTTCGCCGACTTCGCGCCCTGGACGCCGGTCCAGATGACCCTCGCCGACAAGGTGCCGCTCAACAACCAGTTCCGCATCCGGGTGCAGACCTCGGACCTCGGGGTCGGCGGATCGCTGGTCGAGGCGGGGATCGACGAGGTCAGCATCTTCCAGCCGAACGCCGGCTGCTCGGTCTGCTCGGGCCCGGTGACGGGCGTCGGGACGATCAAGGCGACGCGCAGCGGCGACGACGTGCTGCTCGACTGGTCCGCCGATCCGGTCAACGCGCCGGGGTATGCCGTCTATCTGAGATCCGGCACGAACCTCGGCACCGCGGTGCGGCTCGGGACGACGACCACCAAGTCATTCGTCCATGCCGGCGGCGCGGCCGCGCTCGGCGAGAACTTCTACTACGAGGTCACTGCGGTCGACGCCTGCGGCCGCGAGTCGACGCTGCCGTAGCTTCAGTTCGCGCGGCGGATCGCGACGCCCGGCCGGCGGCCGGTGGTCTCGCCGCCGGCATAGACCAGCTCCCCCGCCACCCAGACCTTGGCGATCCCTTCCGACAGGGCGTGCGGCTGCTCGATGGTGGCGCGGTCGATCACGGTCGCCGGATCGAAGAGCACGAGGTCGGCAGCCTGTCCCGGCTTGATCAGCCCGCGGTCGGTGAAGCCCATGTGCGCCGCCGCCAGGCCGGTCATTCGGTGCACCGCCTCCTCGAGCGACAGCACCTTCTTCTCGCGCACGTAGCGGCCGAGGATGCGCGGGTAGGTGCCGAAGCCGCGCGGGTGCGAACCGTCGAGCGAGCCGTCGGTGCAGATGTTCGACTCGTGCCAGGCGAGGAGCTTCGCGAAATCCTCCTCGGTCATGCTGGTGCCGATGATCGCCTCGCCGGCGTCCCCCTTTTCCTTGCGGCGCGCCTCGGCGCGGCGCAGGAGCTCGATGAGCGTCACCGCCGGCTCCTCGTGCCGCTCGGCGGCGATCGAGGCGAGGGTGCGGCCGGCCCAGGCCGGCTCGGGGTCGTACTGGGTCAGGAGCAACCCGTCCGGCGGCACGATCTGATCGACCACGAGCCGCGCCTCGGCGAGGTCCTCGAAGTCGCGCTTCGGGAAGAGCACGGTCAGGGTCGAGTGCCAGTACAGATAAGGATAGAGGTCGGCGGTGACCGCGACGCCCTCGGCTCGTGCTGCGTCGAGCCGGCCGAGCAGCCGATCGGTCTGTCCCCACAACGAGGTCATCGCCAGCTTGAGGTGCGAGACCTGCACCGGCAGCTTCGCCTCGCGCCCGATGGCGATGATCTCCTCGATGGCGTCCCAGAAATTCCGATCCTCGCTGCGGATGTGGCTGATGTATCGGCCGCCGCGCTTCGCCGCCACCTTCGCGAGGGCGATCATCTCGTCGCGCGACGAGTAGATGCCGGGGTCGTACTCGAGCCCGCTCGCGAGGCCCAGGGCGCCGGCCTTCATCTCGCCGTCGAGCAGCTTCTTCATCTTCTTGATCTCGGCGGCGGTCGCGACCCGGCGGAAGTCGTCACCCATCACCTGCGACCGGATGGTGCCGTGACCGGCGTACGAGGCGACGTTGATCGCCGGCGGCTCCTTCGCGAGGCGGGCGAAGAAGTCGGCCAGTGGCATCGGCGCGTCGCCGTCCTGCCCGACCACGACCGTCGTGATCCCCTGGCTGACCGCGGCGAGGGCATCGAGGTGCTCGAACAGCTCGCCGTCGGCGTGGCTGTGGGTGTCGATGAAGCCGGGCGCGAGCGCCAGCCCGCCGCCGTCGACGATCGTTTCGCCCGGAGCGGGCTTCAGCGCTCCGACCGCCGTGATCCGTCCGCCCTCCACCCGCACGTCGGCGGCGCGCGCCGCCGTGCCCGTGCCGTCGAGGAGGCGCACGTTCCGGATGAGGGTCGAGGCGGCCGCGTGGGCGGGCGACGACAGCGAGACGGCGATCGCGGCGGCGGCGAGGAACCGGACGGCGGACATGCGACCCTCCCGCGCGGCGCGCCAGGCGCCGCGGCGTCCGCCATGCTACGCGAGTTGCGGCCGATTCAGGCCGGGCGGCCCGGGCTCTTGAAGGGAAGGACGTTCTCCGGCGCGCTGGCGCGCGCCGCCTTGCGCGCCTGCTTGTTCCGCAGGCGATTCAGATGCGCGCGCTCGAGAAGATCCTCGAGCCGCTCGCCGTCGAGCGGGTAGATCGAGATGCCGACCGACAGCCCCGAGCGCGCCGGCGCCGCTTCGGGCGACGTCCGGAGCGTGTAGCCGTCGACCGCCTGCTGCAGCCGCTCGGCCAGGAGCGCCGCGGCGGCGAAGCCGCTCCCCGGGAGGATCGCCGCGAAGGCATCCCCCTCGAGACGCACCATGATGTCCGGGCCGCGCAGGTGGCTCCGGAGCACGCGCGCCACTTCGACCAGGAAGCGGTCCCCGGTCTCCTGACCGACGCGCAGGTTGAGCGCGCCGAAGTCGTCGAGATCCATCGCCACGACCGCCAGGGGCTGGCCCGACTGCTGGCTGCGGAGCGTCTCCTGCTCGAACACCTGCCGGAGGAACCGCTCGGTCGGGAGGTGCGTGAGCGGATCGGTGAGGCTCTCGCCGCCGGCCGCCACCGACGCCAGCCGGCCGTCGTGCACGGCGCCCGCTGCGAGCCGCGCGATGATCTCCATCACCCGCACGTCGTCGTCGCTGCAGGCGCCGCTCTTCGGATAGGCGAGGGTGATGACGCCCAGGACCTCCTCGCCATGGCAGAGCGGGAACGCGGCGACCGTGCCGTACCCCGCGCTGTCGAGATGGGCGCCGCCCATCTCCAGGTCGGGATTGCCGGAGAAGCGGCTCGACCGGTGCGCCGCCGCCCAGCCGGTGATTCCCTCGCCGACCCGCACCCGGCGGCCCCGGAGCGCCGCGGCGTTCGCCCCCGACGCGAAGCGCGCCGCCATCTCGGCGCCGCCCGGCAGCATGAGATAGACGACGCAGGTGCGGAACGGAATCAGCTGCGCGATGCGGCTGACGACGAGGTCGAGCACTTCGTTGAGCCGGAGCGTCGACCCGAGGGTGCGGGCGATTTCGTAGAGCGCGTAGACCTCGCGCTGCGCCCCGTAGGTGTCGCGCACCAGGGCCCCGGCGACCGGCGGCGTGCGCGGCCCCGGCTCGATGGGCTTCACGGGAGGCGCCTCGATGCTCTGGTGCAGCGCATCCCCGAAGCCGCCGACGTCCATCGCCGACGCCAGACGATCGGCGTCACCCGGGGGCGCGTCCAGGAGCGCGCGGTCGGCGGTCCCGCTCTCGCCGACGCGCACCAGCTCGTCGAGGTTCTCCTTGAGCGCGACCACCACCGCCGGATCGAACTGGATGCCGGACCAGGCTTCGATCAGCGCCGCCGCGTCGGCCGGGGTCATGCGGGCACGGTACGACCGGTCGGCGGTCAGCGCCTCGAAGGCGTCGGCGACCGCGAGGATGCGCGCCCCCATCGGAATCGCCTCGCCGAGGAGGCCGGACGGGTAGCCGCTGCCGTCCCAGCGCTCGTGATGGTGGCGGATCATCGCCAGGACCGGCTCCGGAAGCCCCGCCGGCTGGAGGATGGCGACACCCGCCTCGGGGTGCGCCTTCACCCGCTCGAACTCCACCTGCGACAGCCGGCCCGGCTTGCACAAGAGATGATCGGGCACCACCACCTTGCCGACGTCGTGCAGAAGCGCCGCGACCCGGATCCCCTGCCGCTCCGTCGCCGGCCGGGCCATCGCCCGGGAGAGCGTCAGGGCGTAGCGCTGCACCTTGCGCACATGCCCGCGCGCCGCCGGGTCGCGGGAGTCGATCGCCAGGGTGACCGCTTCGAGGGTGGCCTGCTGCATCTCCCGGAGGGCGTCGAGGTCACGCCGGGCGCGCTCCGCTTCGAGGCGGTCCCGGTCGCGCCGGCGCATCAGTGAGGCCAGCATGCAGACGGCCGCGATCAGAAGCGTTCCGAGAGCCAGGGAAAGGGCCAGAGGCCAGGGGCTCGTCATTCAGCGGTCCGGGGAGCGAGCTTCGAGCCGGCCCCGCGGGGAGGTGGCGGGACCGGCTCGTCGCAGGCGCTGCCTGCGTGTCAGCTCGTTGGAACCCTTCGCCCCGAGTCCTCCTTCTGTGTGGGGCATCTCGCGATGCCGGCACCCCCTTACGCAACGCCTGTGCCCCCGGCCTGGAGGACCCCGATGGCGCGCCGGAAGAAAGTCAACATCTTCAGTCGTATCAATGCGTTGCGTGACGGTCTTGCATCTTCGCGATCGTCCAAGGCCGCAAACCCTTGGGGGACGCGGCTTTCGGACGAGCGCAGATTCCGACCACAACGGGGTCGGAAGGGGGGCTGAAACACGGGCTAGGATGCACTCTATCTGATGACGTAAAAAGACTTAGTCGCCATGTCGGCGGCTTGGCCACCAAAACCTGGTAGTTGACTTGGGTCTGGTCAGGGCCCCAGATTCAGGTTTGTAGGGGGGGCTATCCCCGCTTGACCATGAGGGGGGGTGCCGGTACTATCCCGCTTGTCCTTCCTGGGGGGGTACGCCGGTCCCGGCGATCGAATGGAAATAGCCTGGTTCAAAAAGATCCGGAAGCCCAAGCAGGCGGTCGAGCACAAGCGCATCCAGGTGCCCGAAGGCCTCTGGGTGAAGTGCAACTCCTGCAAGGAAATCATCTACAAGAAGGAAGTCCTGCGGAATGCCAACGTCTGCCCGAAGTGCGGCTACCACTTCCGCATCTCGGCGCGCGAGCGGCTGGCGTCGCTGTTCGATGAGGGGCGGTACCAGGAGGTCGACACCGAGATCTTCTCGGTCGACCCCCTCAAGTTCAAGGACATCAAGCCGTACAAGGACCGCCTGCGGGAGTACCGCGAGAAGACCGGCCTCAACGACGCGGTGATCAACGCCCGCGGCAGCCTCGGCGGCGTGCCGGTCATGTTCTCGGTCATGGAATACGGCTTCATGGGCGGCTCCATGGGTTCGGTCGTCGGCGAGAAGATCACCCGCGCCGTCGAGCGCGCCCTCGACGAGCGCATCCCGCTGGTCATCATCTCCTGCTCGGGCGGGGCCCGCATGCAGGAGGGGGCGCTGTCGCTCATGCAGATGGCGAAGATCTCGGGCGCCCTCGGCAAGCTGCACGAGGCGCGACTGCCCTTCATCTCGATCCTGACCGACCCGACGACGGGCGGCGTGACCGCGTCGTACGCCATGCTGGGCGACATCAACATCGCCGAGCCGAAGGCGCTCGTCGGCTTCGCCGGGCCGCGGGTCATCGAGCAGACCATCCGCGAGAAGCTCCCCGAGGGGTTCCAGCGCGCCGAGTTCCTGGTCGAACACGGCATGCTCGACTTCATCGTGGAGCGCCGCCGGATGCGCGAGGTGCTGCTCCAGGTCCTCCGCGTCCTGTTCAACCCGGCGCTGGTGGCCGACCTCTGGCCGCACGCCGAGAAGCCGGCCGACGAGACCGTGGCCTCGGCGACGGCGCCGCGCGAGCGCGAGGCGCTCGGCCGCACCGTGCCGTTCCCCGCCCCGGGCTCCGGCCGGAAGTACAACCCGCCCGAGCTGTAGTTCCACCCGCGTGCGGGTCGCCGATCGCCTCGACCGGCTGCCGCTCGGTCGTTTCCATCACCGCCTGCTCCTCCTCTCCGGCCTCGGGTGGCTGTTCGACTCGATGGACACCGGCCTGGTCTCGTTCGCCCTCGCCCGCCTGAAATCGGAATGGGCCCTGGCGCCGTCGGAGGTCGCCCTGGTCGGGAGCGCCGGGCTGTTCGGGATGTTCCTCGGCGGCGCCTTCGCGGGGCGGCTGAGCGATCGGTTCGGGCGGAAGGCGGTTTTCCAGTGGACCCTGCTCCTCTTCTCGATCGCGACCGGGCTGTGCGGCTTCGCCTGGTCGTTCGCGTCGCTCGTCGGGCTCCGGGTCCTGGTCGGCCTGGGGCTCGGCGGTGAGCTGCCGGTCGCGGCGGCGCTGGTGAGCGAGTTCGCGCCGGCGGCGGCGCGCGGCCGCCTGGTGGTGCTCCTCGAGTCGTTCTGGGCCTTCGGCTGGGCCGCCGCGGCGCTCATCGCCGATCTGCTGGCCCGGTGGAGCACCGGGCGCGGCCTGCCCTTCCCGTGGCGCTTCGCGTTCTTCATCGGGGCGTTGCCGGCGCTCTACCTCTTCGTCCTGCGCCGCTCGCTTCCCGAGTCGCCGCGCTTCCTGATGGCGACCGGAGACACCGCCGGCGCCGAAGCGGTGGTGCGCGCGGTCGAGGCCGGCTCGGGACAGCCGCACGGGGAGCCGCTCCAGCCCGAGCCGCCCGCCCCGCCCGCGCGCCTCGCCGAGCTCTTCGCGCCGGCGCTCCGGCGCCGCACCGCGGTCCTCTGGGCGCTCTGGTTCGCGATGGCCTTCTCGTTCTACGGCCTGTTCATCTGGCTCCCGACCCTGATGGTCACGCGCGGCTTCCCGGAGGTGCAGTCGTTCCGCTTCACGCTCATCGTCACCCTGGCGCAGATTCCCGGCTACTTCAGCGCCGCCTGGCTGGTCGAGCGAATCGGGCGGCGGTCGACGCTGACCTCGTTCATGCTCCTGTGCGGCGCGGCGTCGTGGTCGTTCGGGCACGCCGGGTCGGCGTCGATGCTGCTCTTCTGGGGCTGCCTGGTGTCGTTCTTCAACCTCGGCGCCTGGGGCGTGACCTACGGTTACACGCCCGAGCTCTACCCGACCCGCCTGCGCGGCACCGGCACCGGATCCGCCGCGGCCTTCGGTCGGATCGGCGGTATCCTCGCTCCGCTCGCCGTCGGGCGGCTGCTCACCGGCGGCGGCGCAAGCGGCTTCGCGGCGGTGTTCACGCTGTTCACCGTCGTCCTGGTCGCCGGGGCCCTGGTCGTGGCGCTCTTCGGCGAGGAGACCCGCGGCAGGACGCTCGAGCAGATCTCGGGATAGCGATGAGTTACGAAGAAGGGATGCGACGGCTCGACGCCCTCGAGTCGCTCGGCATCCAGCCGGGGCTGGAGCGGATCACCGCGCTGCTCGCGCGCCTCGGCGATCCGCATCGCGGGCTGCGCTCGGTCGTCGTCGCCGGCACCAACGGCAAGGGCTCGGTCACCGCCTTTCTCGCCGCGATCCTGGCCGAAGCCGGCTTCGAGCCCGGCCTCTACACCTCGCCGCACCTGAGCCGCTTCGAGGAGCGGGTCCGCGTCGGCGACCGCGAGATCACCCGCGCCGAGGTCGCAATCCTGGCCGCCGACGTGATGGACGCCGTAAACCGGATGCGCCGCGACGGCGGACCGACACCGACCTACTTCGAAGCGACCACCGCGCTCGCCTTCCTGCACTTCCGGCGGTGCCGCGTGCCGATCGCGCTCCTCGAGGTCGGGATGGGAGGGCGATTCGACGCCACCAACGTCGTCGATCCGGTCGCCTCGGCGATCACGCCGGTGTCGCTCGACCACACCCAGTACCTCGGCGGAACGGTCGCGGAGATCGCGTTCCAGAAGGCGGGGATCATGCGAGCGGGCGTCCCGACCGTGGTGGGACGGCAGACACCGGAAGGGATGCGGGTCCTGCGCGAGGAGGCGGCCCGGATCGGCGCGCCGCTTCTGGAGAGCGCCCACTGCGCGGTCTCACCGCGCCGTGCCCCCTCGGGCACGCCGCTCGATCCGCCGGTCTTCGACCTGGTCGTGCCGCCCGACGCGCGCTACGCGGAGCTGGCGCCGGCGCTGCGCGGCGAGCACCAGATCGACAACGCCGTGGTCGCGCTGCTGCTGGCGCGCTCCCTGCGGACCCGCGGCTTCGCCGCCGTCGACGACGACGCCATCGCGCGCGGCCTGCGGCGCGCGCGCTGGCCGGGTCGGCTGCAACTCGTCGAGGCGGCGCGCGACGCGCCCGGAGGACCCGACCTCCTCCTCGACGGCGCGCACAACCCGGCGGGGTGCGCCATCCTCGCGAACTACCTGGTGCAGCACCAGTCCGCGCGCCGGCGGGTGCTGCTGTTCGCCGCGATGCGCGACAAGCCGGCGGCGGAGATGCTGCGCGCTCTCCGGCCGGCGGCAGACGCCCTCGTCCTCACCTCGCTCGCCCCGCCGCGCGGCGCCGTGCCCGGCGAGCTGGCCGCGGCGGCGCGCGCCGCCGGTTTCGCGCCCGAGGTGATCGCCGACCGCACCGAGGCGCTGGCGCGAGCGCGCGCCGCCGCCGGCCCGGGCGGACTCGTCGTGGTGTGCGGGTCGCTCTATCTCGTGGGGGACGTGCTGAGCGCGGGCGTGCCGGGCGAACCGGCGGGCGGGGTCTCCGGATCGACCGGCGGGCGGAACCCTTCGCGCTCCATCCGGCCCCAGGAGCGCTGGCGTCAGAGGTAGTCCCAGAACGCCTTCACCTTGAACACCGACAGCAGCTGGCGGAAGCCGAAGTTCTCCAGCACCCCGCCGAAGACCAGCATCGCCAGGTGCTGCCAGCCGGGGTAGCGGCGGAACGAGATCTCCTCGAGCAGCACCGCCGCCACCGACAGGAAGATCCCGAACACGATCGAGAAGATCAGGAAGAGCAGGAAGAAGTCGAGATTCAGGATCCCGAGCCACCAGGCGAGCGGGATGGTGATGTAGCCGAGGATCTCGATGAACGGGCCGAACAGCTCGAACAGCACGAAGTACGGCATCGCCACCCAGCCGATGACCCCGAACTTCGGGTTGAACATCATGTTGCGATGCCGCCAGAGCGACTGCACCAGGCCGCGGTGCCAGCGGTTGCGCTGGCGCGCCAGGACCCGGAACTTCGACGGCACCTCGGTCCAGCAGACCGGGTCGGGGACGAAGACGATGCGGTACCGGCGCTTCTCCCGGCGCAGGCGATCGTGCAGCTTGAGCACGAGCTCGAGGTCCTCGGTCTGCGACCAGGCGTCGTAGCCGCCGACCGCGATCACCTCCGACTTGCGGTACAGCCCGAAGGCGCCCGAGATGATCAGGAGCGATCGCATCGTGCTCCAGCCGATGCGCCCCGACAGGAAGGCGCGCAGGTACTCGACCACCTGGAAGATCGGCAGCATCCGGTGCGGCAGGCCGATGCTCACGACCCGGCCGTCGCGCACCCGGCAGCCGTTGGCGATGCGCACGATGCCGCCCACCGCGACCATCTCCTGGGGGTGCTCCATGAACGGCTTGACCACGCGCAGGAGCGCGTTGTCCTCGATGATCGAGTCGGCGTCGACCGAGCAGTAGAGCGGGTAACGCGCCACGTTGATGCCGGCGTTGAGCGCGTCGGACTTGCCGGCGCGCACCTTGTCGACGACGACGAGGTTCGGGATCTCGAGCGACGCGTACAGGCCGCGCACCTCGGTCGTCTCGAGGGTGCGGCGGTAGACCCGGTCGGTGCGCTTCAGGTCGAAGATGCGCACCACCTTCTGCAGCGTGTCGTCGGTGGAGCCGTCGTTGATGACGATGACTTCGAACTGGCCGTAGTTGACGCTCAGGAGCGAGCGCACCGTCTCGACGATGGTGCGCGACTCGTTGTGCGCCGGCACCAGGATCGAAATCGGCCAGGTCATCTCGGAGCGCAGGATCTGCTCGTAGTCCGAGAAGAAGGTGCGCTTGACGAAGCGGACCACCTCGTACAGCGACACGAGGAAAAGGACGACGTAGAAGGCGTTGAGGATGCCGAAGTAGTACAGCACCCAGTCGTTGAACGCGAGGATGACGCGGGTCAGGATGTCGTGCCAGTTCATGACGACGCCCCCCCGGGCGCTTTCTTCAGGATGTCGAGCAGCGACCGGCGCACGCCCTCCTGGGTGTGGGTCACCGCCTGGTCGGAAAGGCGTCGCACGCGGCCGAGCGCCGCGACCTTCTCGATGAAGCGCGACGCGGTCGCGCGGCGCGCCGGGTCGTCCGACGCCAGATCTCCGATGAAGCCGTCGACGACCCCGCCCTCCTGGAGCTGCGCCAGCGCCTGGTGCCGCGCGTAGTTGTCCTGCGCATCGAGCGCGAGCAGGAGCGCCTGGCGCCCCTCCGGCCCGAGCGCCCGGAGCGCGTCACCGGCGTTCGAGCGCACCCACCACTCGCGGTCGCTGAGACGCCCGGCGAGCGCCGGGATCGCGCCCTTGGCGCCGATTCGTCCGAGCGCCTTGGCCGACATGGCGCGCACCGCCCAGTCGTCGTCGCCGAGCGCCTTGACCAGCGCCGGCTCGAACGACGCGTCGGCCAGGAGCCCCATCGCATGCGCGGCGCGCGCCCGCACGTCGGGCACGTCGTCGGCGACCGCGCGGCGCAGGAGCGCCGCGGCGCGCGGCGTGCGGATCCGCCCGAGGATGTCGAGCGCCGAGACCCGCGCGTGCGACGGCAGCGTTTCGTACGCCGCGAGCAGCTGATCGACCGCTTCCTCGCCCGCGCCGATGAGAATCTCGGCGAGCCGGATCGCCGACCATCGGCTCGGGTCGGCGAGCGCCCGCAACAGCGCCCGGATCGAGGTCTGCCCGCGGATCAGCCCGAGCGCCCGCGCGGCGCGCAGCCGGACCTCCGCGCTCGGGTCCTCGAGGGCCGCCACCAGCGGGTCGACCGCCTGCTTCGAGCCGAACACCCCCAGCTTCTCGGCCGCCTCGGCGCGCCGCCACCAGGCGCGGCTCTTCAGGGCTTCGATCGAGTCGCCGATCAGCCCGAGCGCCTCGGCCGCGACGGTGATCCGCTCGCGCGACGCCCCCTTGAGAAGGCCCGCGATGTCGATCAGGATCGCCTCCACCAGGAGCCGGTCGGAGGGACTCAGCGGCAGGCGCAGGGAGTCGCGGATCGAGCGGGTGTCGGCGGCGCCGGCATAGCGGAACACTTCCGGCTCGAGCGTCGCGCGGCGCCGGCGGGCCATCGCCTCGCGCGCTTCGCGCCACGCCTTGTTGGCGACGATGATGAAGGTCAGCGTGCCGAGCACGGCGAGCGTGCCGATGATGGTCCAGATCAGGATCTCCCGATCGGTGGCGTTCATCACCAGCCCCGCGCCAGGATCTTCTTCGCCCGCTGCACCAGCTCCTGCGCGTGGAACGGGCGGGTCATGTAGTCCTCGGCCCCCTGCTCGAGCCCGCGGACGACGTCCTCCTCGCGGGCGCGGGCGCTCAGGACCAGCACCGCGATCTTCCTGGTCGCCGGATCGGCCTTGAGCGCCTCGAACATCGGAACCTCCGCGATGACGAGACGCGGCGCCTTGTCGGCCGCCGCGCGGCGCGCCTCGTCGGCGTCGGCCACCTCGAACACCTCGTATCCCTGCTGGCGCATCAGGGCGGCGACGAAGCGGCGCGCGAACGGTTCGGAGTCGGCCACGAGCACCCGCGCCGCGGCCGGCGCCGCCGACGTCACAGCCGCACTTTCAGGAGGAGCCCCGAGATCCGCACCGGGAATCCCGGCGCGGTCGCGAGCGCGTCGTTGGTGCGCAGGTGCCACGCCTCGAGCCGCGTCCGGTCGCCGATGCCGACGCCGACCCGGGCGCTCCCGCCCGCGACCGGCGAGTCCTCCTGCGCCACGGCGGCGGTCGCGAACTCGTTCGGGTCGTACGACTGCCGGCCCCAGGTCCCGGCGAGGGTCCAGGTGAAGCGGCCGTCCCAGGCCTCGTCGGTCAGGGTGACGGTCAAGGTCTCGGCGTCGTAGCGGATCGGGTCGAGATACCCCATGTCGCGGTCGTCGTTGTGTCGGCGCAGCCGCACCGCGGCGGTCGTGGTCACCGTCGGACGCGCGATGGTGCCGTGAAAGGACAGCGTGCCTTCGAGCGACTCGCGCGCGTTGCCGTCGGAGTAGCGCCCCAGCTCGCCGGTGCCGGCCACCACCCACAGCGGGTGCAGCCGGTACTGCAGGGTCAACGCGCCGGTGTCGACCCGGATGCCGCGATCGACGAGCGCCGCCGAGTCGAACAGCGGCTTGCGCTCGGTCGTCCCCCGGAGCGACAGCCGCGGCCCCGCGTCCCACCGGATCACGCCGTCGCCGAACAGGAGGGTGCGCTCGTCCCCCTCGAGCGGCTCCTCCTGCGCGAAGCCGACGCGCCCCTCGAAGACCAGCGGCCGGGCGATGCGGATGACCGTGCCGCCGACGATCGTGCGCGACACGGTGGTCACGCGCGCGTCGATCGGCGGCGTCGTGAAGGCGGCGCAGTCGATGGCGTCGCCGCAGTCCGACGTCGAGTCGATGCCGGAGAGCGCCACGGTCACCTCGCTCTGCGGCCGCGCCATGAACGAGCCCGACGCCGTCGTCCGCTCGACCCGGTTGCCGCCGTCGTCGCGCGCGGCCTCCGGCGAGATGCCCAGGTGCGGGCTGAGGTCGTCGTGGATCCGCTTCTGGAGTCGCCGCGCCGCGGCGCTCTCGGGGTGATCGAGGACGAGGCTGTCGACCTGGGGAACCGCCTGGTTGTCGAGGCCGAGGATGTGCTCCTCGCGCACCATGCCGAGCCGCGCCTCGAGATTCGCCGGGTCGGCCTGCACCACGTCGCGGTAGTAGGTGCGCGCCCCCTCGTGATCTCCCTGCAGGCTCCGGAGCCGCGCCCGTCCGAGACGCGCGTCGATCGGCGCGATCTTGCGGCTCTCCATGTCGACGTAGAGCGCCTCGGCTTCGACGTAGCGGCGGCGCGCGGTCAGGGCGCGGCCCAGCCCGAGCATCGCCTGCGGGTCGTCCGGCTTCTCGAGGAGCGCCGCTTCGAACAGCTCGCGCGCCTGCGACGCATCGCCGTTCTCGAGACAGACCCCGCCGCGCCGGATGAGATCCTCCGCGGCGGGCGCGTCGGTCGCCTTGCTGTCGGTTTTTTGCGTGTCGCCGCTCTGCATTCCGTCGCCGCCTGCGGCCGGCGTCGCTTCGGCCGCCGCCGAAGTGGCGGCAAGGGCGGCCAGAGACGCGAACAGGCCCAGAACCAGGGCCGCCCGGAGAGGCCCGGGCGAGCCGGGACGTCGGGGCATACCCCCGGCGTCGCGCGTAAACGTAGGTTCCGGCAGGGTTTCCGGCAAGATCGACGGCATCGCCGGGTTTTAGCCTAAACGGCCGTTCCTTGACAAGGTGCGCATCCTTTATTAATGTGGCGGCCTCCCGCGTCGCATCGAGGTGGTCCATGACAGACCCGGTCGTCCATCGGGTAGGTCTGGTATTGGCCTCCGCGGGAAGACCGGGCGCCCGTCGGGCGCTTCGGGAGGCCGGCGGGGCAGCAGGGCTGCCGCCGGGTTGGGAAGGGTCGGCGCAAGCCGAACTGGCGCGCGCCGCCGCCGCGGGAGCCGACGTCACGGTCCCGGGCGACGGGCGATTCCCGCCCCTTCTCGAAGAAACTGCCGACCCGCCGCCGGCCCTGTTCCTGCGCGGCACGCTCCGACCGGACGATCGGCTGGCGATCGCCATAATGGGGGCCCGGCGGGCGACCCCCTGGGGCGTCGCCTTCGCGGGGCGGCTGGCGTTCGACCTGGCCCGGGCCGGCTTCACCGTGGTGAGCGGCCTGGCCCGGGGGATCGACGCGGCGGCGCACCGCGGCGCGCTCGAAGCGGGCGGCCGCACGCTGGCCTTCCTCGGCTCGGGGCTGGATCGGATCTACCCTGACGAGCATCGAAGGCTGGCGGAACGGATCGCGGCGCACGGGGCGGTGCTGACCGAGCTGCCGTTCGGGACGCCGCCACTGGCGCGGCACTTCCCGGAGCGCAACCGGTTGATCGCCGGGATGTCCTGGGCGACGGTCGTGGTCGAAGCCGCCCGCGACAGCGGGTCGCTCATCACCGCCGGGCTGGCGCTCGACTCGGGGCGGATCGTCTTCTCGGTCCCGGGACCGCCGGGCGAGCCGAACGCGGAAGGGACGAACGGGTTGTTGCGGGCCGGCGCGCACTGCTGTCGCGGCGCCGGGGACGTGATCGAGGACCTGGCGCCGCAGCTGGTCGGCGCGGCCGCCGCGGTGGCGGCGGCGCGAGTCGCGGCGATGCTCGGCGCGCCCGGATCGGGCGCCGCGACGCCGGGCCCGGCGCCGGAGGATCCGGAGCCGCTGACCTCGATCGAAAGGCGCATCATGGAGGCGCTGTCGCCCGCGCGCGGCGCCGACGTCGATCGGATCGGCCAGGCGACCGGCATCGCGCCCGGGCCGTTGCTTTCGGCGTTGCTCGAGCTGGAGTTGCGCGGGCTGGTGCGGCAGGCGCCGGGCGCGAGATTCCTGGTCGCCGGGCGGGGCTAGAGCGTCCGGAATCGGGCGCGATCGGGGCTCGAAATCGGGCCTCGATTTGACAGACGACTATATTTGTCGAAGATCAGGGGGCCGCACGCAGGCCTCCGAACATCAAGGAGACCGATTTGAGCAAGTCGCTGGTCATCGTCGAATCGCCCGCCAAGGCCAAGACCATCAACAAGTTCCTTGGCCGCGGCTTCACCGTGAAAGCCTCGATGGGGCACGTCCGGGATCTGCCGAAGCGGCATCTCGGCGTCGACGAGAAGAACGATTTCAAGCCGACCTACGAGATTCTCCCCGGC
Organism: Dongiaceae bacterium; assembly: GCA_035511355.1. Lineage (GTDB taxonomy): Bacteria > Acidobacteriota > Polarisedimenticolia > Gp22-AA2 > Gp22-AA2 > DATKFL01. The sequence goes on along the minus strand of DATKFL010000358.1, from coordinate 2,905 downwards.
CGCAAGAAGGTCATCGAAGACCTGAAGAAGGCGGCCAGCACGGCCGACAAGGTCTACCTCGCCCCCGACCCTGATCGCGAGGGCGAAGCGATCTCGTGGCATCTCGCCGAGATCCTGAAAAAGACCAACAAGCACCTGTTCCGGGTGAGCTTCAACGAGATCACCAAGCGCGCGGTGCAGGCCGGCATCGACAACCCGCACAAGATCGACGCGCACCGGGTCGACGCGCAGCAGGCGCGCCGCATCCTCGACCGGCTCGTCGGCTACAAGATCAGCCCGCTCCTCTGGGAAAAGGTGCGCCGCGGTCTGTCGGCCGGCCGGGTGCAGTCGGTGGCCCTGCGAATGGTGGTCGAGCGCGAGCGCGAGATCCAGGCGTTCAAGCCCGAGGAGTACTGGACGCTGGCGGCGTTGCTCGAAGGCGACACGCCGCCGCCGTTCGAGGCGCGCCTCATCAAGTTCGACGACAAGAAGGCCGACCTCGGCAACGGCGAGGAGACCGACGCCGTCGTCAAGTCGCTCGAGCGCCAGACCTTCACGGTCGCGTCGGTCGAGGCGAAGGAAAAGAAGAAGAACCCGGTCCCCCCCTTCATCACCTCGAAGCTGCAGCAGGACGCTTCGCGCAAGCTCGGTTTCACGGTCAAGAAGACCATGACCCTCGCGCAGCGCCTGTACGAAGGTATGGACCTCGGCGATCTCGGCACGATCGGTCTCATCACCTACATGCGTACCGACTCGACCCGCATCGCCCCCGAGGCGCTGACCGAGGTGCGCGATCACATCGCGAAGACCCACGGCGCCGAGTACCTGCCCGACGAGCCGCGCCAGTACCGCACCGGCAAGATGGCGCAGGAGGCGCACGAGGCGATCCGCCCGACCTCGATGGAGCTCTCGCCCGAGCAGGTCAAGAAATATCTGCAGAAGGACGAGTTCCTGCTCTACTCCCTGATCTGGAACCGCTTCGTCGCCTCGCAGATGAAGTCGGCCGTCTTCGACGTCACCGCCGCCGACATCAAGGCCGGCCGGTGCATGTTCCGCGCGACCGGTTCGACGCTGAAGTTCCCGGGCTGGCTGGCGGTCTACCAGGAGGTGATCGACCGCGAGCGCGCCGAGCGCGACCGCGCCGCCCTCGAGCGCCGCGATCCCGGTGCCGCCGCCGACGAAGACGAGACCGCCCGCCTCCTGCCGCCGCTCGAGGTCGGCATGAAGCTGGCGCTGAAGAAACTGGATCCCAAGCAGCACTTCACCCAGCCGCCCCCCCGGTTCACCGAGGCGTCGCTCGTCAAGGAGCTCGAGGAGAACGGCATCGGCCGCCCCTCGACCTACGCGACGATCCTTTCGACCCTGCAGAACCGCGAGTACGTCGAGAAGGTGGACGCCAAGTTCGTGCCCTCGGAGCTCGGTCTCACCGTGACCGACCTCTTGATCGGGCACTTCGGCGACATCGTCGACGTGAAGTACACGGCGCGCATGGAAGAAGAGCTGGACGAGATCGAGGAGGGCCGCCTCGACTACGTCGACGCGCTCAAGGACTTCAACAAGCAGTTCACCAAGGACCTGAAGGCCGCCTCCCGCAACATGGAGAACATCAAGACCAAGGAGGAGCCGACCGATCGCGTCTGCGAGAAGTGCAGCAAGCCGATGGTCATCAAGTGGGGGCGCTACGGCCGCTTCCTCGCCTGCACCGGCTACCCCGAGTGCAAGAACACGCAGGAGCTCGCGACCGTCGTCAACGGCTCGAACAGCTCCGCCGCCGGCGAGAGCGGCGGCGGCGCGGTCTCGGCCGAGGCCCCCGCGATCCCCGAGGAGCACGGCACCTGCGAGAAGTGCCAGTCGCCGATGGTGCTGCGCCGCGGCCGGTTCGGTCCCTTCCTGGCCTGCTCGGCTTATCCGGTCTGCCGCAACACCAAGAAGATCGCCCTCGACAAGGAAGGCCGGATCAGCGTCACCAAGAAGCCCGACAAGATCCTGGACGAGCCCTGCCCGCAGTGCGGCAAGCCGCTCGCGGTGAAGGACGGCCGCTTCGGCGAGTTCACCGCCTGCTCCGCCTATCCCGAGTGCAAGTACATCAAGTTGAAAGAGGTGGGTCTCGACTGCCCGCGCGACGGCTGCGGCGGCCGCATCGTCGAGCGCCGCTCACGCCGCGGCCGGACCTTCTTCGGCTGCAACAACTACCCGAAGTGCGACTTCGTCACCTGGTACCGCCCGATCGCCGAGTCCTGTCCCGACTGCAAGCGGCCCTACGTCCTCGAGAAGATCACCAAGCGCGAGGGCACCACCCGCTTCTGCGACAGCGAGGGTTGCGGCTTCAAGAAGGCGGTCAACTCGTAGGTGTAGCTCCGGCATAGCCCCGGACTGGCCCCCGCGCTTCTCCGCGGGGTGTGCCCCCGGGGCTCCCCCGCTCTTCCATCCTCCGGAAGATTTCAAATCCCGTCCGTCTCATATCGGTGCAGCGGTCGGCGGGACGAAGACTGCACGTCCGAGGGACGTGAGGGGTCGATGCGTCGCGGCCGCCTTGCTTGAGGAGGTGCCCGTTCCCACATCAGGAGCCGCGGCCAGATCGATGCCGCCGCGCTCTCGCCGGACGATCAGAAGGCGGTCGAGTCGCTCTTCGCGCGTGGCGTCGCCTCCGCACCACCGAAGGGAGCCGACGCGTTCCGGTTCCGGATCTCCCGCACCACGGCATCGGGCTCCGAGTCCATCGAGGTGCACGAGGACCAGGTGCCCCCGGCGTTGGCATCGTGCGTGCGGGACGAGCTCGTTTAGGCGGCGGGCGCGGTCTCGCGGCGAGCGCCGGACGGCGAGCAGGGAGCGGGGGTCGCGAGGCTTCACGCCAGGTCGGCGTCGAGTTGCACCCGAGCGCGCCTCCGATGCTTGACTCAGTCACCTGCGCACCCTGCGCCCCTCC
>DATKFL010000357.1:0-4694 GCA_035511355.1 Dongiaceae bacterium | reverse complement strand
CGGATGGGACGGCTGGCGCGCCGGTTCGCGGGCGCGGCCGGCGCCGCCGCGGACGAGCCGATCGCGCGCGCGCACCGGCAGGCGGGTCGCGAGCTGCTCCTCGCGCAGTCCTCCGACTGGCCGTTCATCCTCCGGAACCGCACGACACCCGAGTACGCGCGCCGCCGGGTGCGCGAGCACCTCGACCGCTTCGCGCGCCTCGCGTCGATGCTCGAACAGGGCCGGATCGACGCCGACGCGGTCGCCCGGATCGAAGCGCAGGACGATCTCTTCCCGGCCCTCGAGCCGGGACTGTGGGCGGGAGCCTGACATGGGGCAACGGGTGACCGGGAGCGGGGCATGAGGACCTCGACGATCCATGGTGTCGTGGCGCTGGTCCTGGCGGGCGGCGAGGGAAAACGCCTCCATCCCCTGACCCGGCGGCGCGCCAAGCCGGCGATGCCGTTCGCCGGCTGCTACCGCCTCGTCGACTTCGTGCTCACCAACCTCGTGCACTCGAACCTCCTGAAGATCAACGTCCTGACCCAGTACCAGTCGTACTCGCTCATCCGGCACCTGTCGCGCGGCTGGTCGTTCGCCTCGAACCTCGGGCAGTACTGCGAGGTGATCCCGGCGGCGGTCGGCGAGGGGAAGGGCTGGTACCAGGGGTCGGCCGACGCGCTGTACCAGAACCTCGAGCGGCTGGAGCGCGACCGGCCGCGGATCATCGCGGTGCTCGGCGCCGACCACATCTACCGGATGGACTACCAGCAGATGATCGCCGAGCACCTCGAGGTCGGCGCCGACGTCAGCGTCAGCGTGGTGCCGCACCCGATCCTGGAGTCGCACCAGTTCGGCTGCATCGAGGTCGACCGGGCGATGCGGATCACCCGCTTCCTCGAAAAGCCGCCGGTGCCGCCTCCCTTCCCGGCCGATCCGACGAAGTCGCTGGTGTCGATGGGGAACTACCTCTTCGACTACGACACATTGCGCGACGCGGTGCTCGAGGACCACGAGCGCGAGGACTCGACGCACGACATCGGGCGCGACATCCTGCCGCGCCTGTACCAGCGGAAGCACCTGCACGCCTACAACTTCCTGAACAACCGGCCTGCGGGCTCGCCCGAGGAGGACATCGGCTACTGGCGTGACGTCGGCACCATCGGCTCGTACTGGCAGTCGTCGATGGATCTCGTCAGCGTCACGCCGTCGTTCAACACCTACAACTACGAGTGGCCGATCCTCACGGCGCGGCGCGACGACCCGCCGGCGAAGTTCGTGTTCGCCGACCGCGAGTCGAACCGCGCCGGCATCGCGACCGACTCGCTGGTCTGCAACGGCTGCATCATCTCGGGCGGGCACATCGACCGCAGCATCCTGTCGCCGCGGGTCCGCATCAACTCGTACGCCACGGTCTCGGAAAGCATCCTGTTCGACGAGGTGGACGTCGGCCGGCGCTGCCGCATCCGGCGCGCCATCATCGACAAAGGGGTGCACATCCCGCCCGACACGGTCATCGGTCACGACGCCGAACAGGACCGCGCCCGCGGCATCACGGTCAGCGAGGAGGGGATCGCGGTGGTTTTTCCGGACGTGACCTTCTAGATTTGGCCGCCTCGAAGCCCGTGGCCCCGGTCGCGCTCGCCTTCCTCTGGCACATGCACCAGCCGCAGTACCGCCTGCCGGGCGAGCGGGTCGCCCTGCAGCCGTGGGTCCGGCTGCACGCGGCGCGCGCCTACTACGACATGGTGCGGGTGCTCGAGGAGTTCCCGGGCGTGCGGGTCACCTTCAACCTGGTCGCGACGCTCCTCGAACAGATCGATGCGTACCGCGCCGGCGGGAGCGATCTCTTCCGCGAGACGGCGCGGCGGCCGGTGGAGGATCTCGACGACACCGGGCGGCGCTTCCTGGTCGACAACTTCTTCGCGGCGCAGGAAACCCGGATGATCCGGCCGCTGCCGCGCTTCGCCGAGCTCCACGAGAAGCGCCGCGAGGCGCGCCGCCGGCGGGGTGACGAGAGCGCCTGGCGCGACTTCCGGCCGGAGGACCTGCGCGACCTGCAGGCGCTCTTCGACCTCGCCTGGTTCGGCTTCAAGGCGCGCGAGGACTACCCGGAGATCGACGCGCTCCGGAAGCAGGGGCGCGGCTATACCCCGAAGGATGTCGCGACCATCCACCGGACCCAGGACGAGATCCTGGCGCAGCTGCCGGGGCTGTATCGCGCCGCCGCGGCGCGCGGCCAGGCGGAGATCACCGCCTCGCCCTACGCCCACCCGATCCTGCCGCTCCTCTGCGACAGCGACGCGGCGAAGGCGGCGCTCCTCGACGCGCCGCTGCCGCAGCGTTTCCGGGCGCCCGGCGACGCCCAGAAGCAGGTCGCCGACGGGATCGGCGCGGTCGAGGCGGCGATCGGCGTCCGTCCGCGCGGCATGTGGCCGTCGGAGGGATCGATCAGCGCCGCGGCGATCGAGATCCTCGAGGCCTGCGGGATTGCCTGGGCGGCGAGCGACGTGGACGTGCTCCAGGCGTCGGAGCGCGACGGCGAGGCCGACCCGACGATCCCGTGGCGGCTCGAGGGACCGGGGGGCGGCGTCGATCTCGTCTTCCGCGATCACGACCTGTCGGACCGGATCGGCTTCACCTACGCGCGCGCCGACCCGCACGCCGCCGCGATCGAGATCGTCGAGGAGACCCGCGCGCGCGCCGGCGGCCGGGGCGGCGATCTGCGTCTCGTGGCGCTCGACGGCGAGAACCCGTGGGAGCACTACCCCGACGCCGGCGGGCCGTTCCTGCGGTCGCTCTACGCCGCGGTGCAGTCGGCGCCCGGGATCGCGGCGCGCACGGTGTCGGAGGCGATCGCCGGCGGCGCGCCGCGCGGCCGGGTGCGCCGCCTCCGCCCCGGCTCCTGGATCAACGCCGACTTCGGCATCTGGATCGGCGGTCCGGAGAAGAATCGCGCCTGGGATCTCCTCGGCGAGACCCGCGCGCGCCTGAGCGGCCCGCTGGGCGACCCGGGGCGCGACGCGTCGGAGCGCGCCGCGGCCTGGCGGTCGCTCCGGGCCGCGGAGGGGAGCGACTGGTTCTGGTGGCTCGACGGCCAGTTCGAGTCGCTCTACCGGGACGACTTCGACCGTCTCTTCCGCGCGCATCTCGAGAGCGCCTGCCGGGCGCTCGGGGTGGCCCCGCCCGACGCTCTCGCCTGGCCGCTCGCGTCCACCGAGCGCGGCGCCGCGGCGCTCCAAGTCGTCACCGCGCCGGTCGAGCCGGTCGTCGACGGCTTCGAGAACCACTACCTCGAATGGTACGGCGCGCGCCCGATCGAATGGACCGCGCTCGCCGCCGGCTCGACCATGCAGCGCGCCAAGCGGCCGATCGAGGCGCTGCGGTTCGGGATCACGCGCGCCGGCGACCTGGCGATCCGGATCGATGCCGGGCGCGCGGCGGCGACCGACGCCTTCCACGACCTGGTCGTCGAGCTGCGCGCCGTCCCGGCCGCGGGCGACGCCATCGAGACCCGCATCGCGCTCGACGCGCACGGCGATTGCGCCGAAGCGGCCCCGAGCGGGGTGCGCGCCAGGGCGCGCAAGATCTGCGAGCTGCTCCTCCCGGCCGAGAGCCTGGGTCTCGCGGCCGGGAGCGCGGTGATCCTGTTCCTGCGTCTCACCATGGCGGGGGAGAGCGTGAGTTTCCGCGGCATCGAACTGCGGCGCGACGGCGCCCCGGGCGCTGGACGGTGACCGCGCCCGGGTCGGCGACGCCCCCGGTCCGCCTGGTGCTGGCGCTCCACTTCCACCAGCCGGTGGGGAACTTCGACACCGTCTTCCAGGACGCGGTCCGCCTGTCGTACCGCCCGATCGTCGAGCACTTCGAGCGCCACCCGGGGGTGCTGGCGGCGTTCCATGTCTCGGGGTGCCTGCTCGAATGGCTCGAGAAGCACGACCGCGCGCTTCTCGAGCGGCTGGTCGCGCTGGTCGGCGCCGGGCAGGTCGAGCCGCTCGGCGGCGGCTTCTACGAGCCGATCCTGCCGGCGATCCCGCGCGTCGACGCGCTCGATCAGCTGGCGCGCATGACCGCCTGGTGGCGCAAGCGCGCCGGCGTGACGCCGAAGGGGGCCTGGATCGCGGAGCGGGTCTGGGAGCCGGCCCTGGCGGAGCTCCTGGCCGAGGCGGGGGTCGAGTACACCATCCTCGACGACCAGCACCTGCGCTTCGCGGGGCTTCTCGACCCGCGCTTCGAAGGGGTCTTCGTCACCGAGCGCGCCGGGCGGGGGCTGGCCTTCTTCCCGTCCGACTTCGCGCTCCGGTACCTCATCCCGTTCCGCCCGATCGACACGGTGCGCGAGCATCTCGAACGCGCCGCGATCGAGTTCGCGCCGGCGGTCGCTGCCGGACCGGTCCTGACCTACGGCGACGACGCCGAGAAGTTCGGCCTCTGGCCGAAGACCCATGCCTGGGTGTACGGCGAGCAGTGGCTGGAGAAATTCTTCGCGCTCCTCGAGGAGGAGAACGGACCGGCGCGCGCCGTCCTGCCGCGCGAGGTCCTCGCCGCGGCGCCGCCGGCGCGCAAGGTGTACGTGCCGAACGCGTCGTACACCGAGATGCTGGAGTGGGCGCTCCCGGCGGCGTCGGTGGCCCCGTACGGCGCGGCGCGCGACGCGGCGATCGCGAAGGCCGGCGCCGAGAGCGCGCGCGCCTTCGTGCGCGGATCGCTCTGGG
>DATKFL010000356.1:0-13457 GCA_035511355.1 Dongiaceae bacterium | reverse complement strand
GATGGCGCGGGCTTGATCTCCTGGCGACCGCTGCGCTAGCCTCCGGCCACACATTCAGAATCCGCTGCACACGTGGAGAGCGTCGATGCCCCCAGACGACCCGGTCGCGGACATCACCGAAATTCTCATCGACTGGGGACGCGGCGATGCGCAGGCGTTCGACCGGCTGTTCCCGGCGGTTTACGCCGAGTTGCGGGTGCTGGCGCGCCGTCATGCGCGCCGCGGCCGGAGAGAGACCCTCGGCACCACGGCGCTGGTGCACGAGGCGTATCTGAAACTCGTCGATCAGACGCATGCGACGTTCGAGAACCGGAAACATTTCTTCGCCGTGGCGGCGAAGGTGATGCGGCGCCTGGTCGTCGACCATGCGCGCGATCGGGGGGCGCAGAAGCGCGGCGGCGGGGCCCACCTCGTCACCTTCGACGAGGAGGCCCTCGCTGTGGAAGGGCGTTCCGTCGACCTGCTCGCCCTCGACGAGGCGCTGTCGCGCCTGGAGGCGTGCGACACCCGCCTCGCGCGGCTGGTGGAGCTGCGCTACTTCGGCGGGCTCACACTCGAGGAGACCGCCGGCGCGCTCGAGATCTCCCCCACCACCGTGAAGCGCGACTGGTTCAAGGCGCGCGCCTTCCTGATCCAGGAGATGACCGGGGCGGAGGCGAAGTGACCGGGCCACTCCCGGCGGAGCGGTGGCGGCGGATCGCCTCGCTGCTCGACGAGATCCTCGAGCTTCCGGAGGAGCGCCGCGCTGCCCACCTCGACGAGGCCTGCGCCTCCGACCCCGAGTTGAAGCGGCAGGTCCTCGCCTATCTCGCCGCCGGCGAGGGGGCCGGCTCATTCCTCGAGGGCTCCCCCGTGACCGGGCTCGACGCGGCGTCATCCTTTCCGGGCTCGCCTCCGCCCCCGGAGGAGCAGGAGCTCGACGCCGTCGGCCCGTACCGGCTCCTGCGCCGCATCGGCACCGGCGGGATGGGCGTGGTCTACCTCGCGACGCGCGCCGACGGGCAGTTCGAGAAGGAGGTCGCGCTCAAGCTGGTGCGACGCGGCCTCGACACCGAGGAGATCCTGGCCCGCTTCCGGCGCGAGCGGCAGATCCTGGCCCGGCTCGAGCACCCGCACATCGCCCGCCTCCTCGACGGCAGCGTCTCGGACGACGGCCGACCCTACCTGGTGATGGAGTACGTCGAGGGCGAGCCGGTCACCACCTGGTGCGCCGCGCACGCCGCCGGCATCGACGAGCGGCTGCGGCTCTTCCACGACATCGGCGAGACGGTGCAGTACGCGCATCGCAATCTCGTGGTGCATCGCGACCTGAAGCCGTCCAACATCCTGGTGAGCGCCGACGGCCAGGTGAAGCTCCTCGACTTCGGGATCGCCAAGCTGCTCGCCGAGGAGGGCGGCGAGCGGGCGGCCACCTTGACCCGATCGGGCTACTCGCCGATGACTCCGGAGTACGCCGCCCCGGAGCAGGCGCTCGACGCGCCGCTGACCACGGCGGCCGACGTCTACAGCCTCGGCGTGGTGCTGTACGAGTTGCTGACGGGACAGCGCCCGCCCCGGGGACGCACCCCGGAGGCTGGCGCGCTCCCCGGGTCGCTCCCCGCCCCGACCACCGACACCGGTCCCCCGCCGCCGTCGCGGATCGTCGCGACCGAGCGGCAGCGCCGTCGCCTGCGGGGCGACCTCGACACCATCACCTTGAAGGCGCTGCAGCACGATCCGGCGCGCCGCTACCGCACCGTCGAGGCGCTGCTCGACGATCTCGACCGGCACCGCGACGGTCTGCCGATCCGCGCGCGGCGCGACACCTGGAGCTATCGCACCGGCAAGTTCCTCACCCGGCACCGCTGGGGCGCCGCGGCGGCAGCCCTGGTCGCGCTCTCGCTCGGCGTCGGCATCGCCGGCACCGCCTGGCAGGCGCGCCGCGCGCGCCAGGAGGCGGACAAGGCGCGCGAGGTGAAGGAGTTCACCCTCTCCCTGTTCAAGGTCTCCGACCCGCACCACGCGAAGGATCACGAGCTCTCGGCCCGCGAGCTTCTGGACGAGGGCGCCCGTCGCGTCGAAGTCGAGCTGCGCAACCAGCCGGAGGTCCAGGCCGAGATGATGCAGCTCCTCGGCAGGGTCTACGGGAATCTGGGGATCTACGACCGCGGTCGGCCGCTCCTCGAACGCGCCCTGGCGTTGCAGCGCGCGACCGCCGGCGGGGACGACGCCGAAGTCGCCTCCACCCTGCACGACCTCGGCGCCCTTCTGAACGAGAAGGGGGACTACGACGAGGCCGAGAAGACGCTGCGCGCTTCCCTCGCGCTCGAGGAGCGCGAGGTCGGCAAGGAGGACCCCCGCCTCGCGCCGATCCTGAGCGACCTCGGGACTCTTCTCACCGCAACCGGGCAGTACGAGGAGAGCGAGCGCATCTACCGGCGGGCCCTGTCGATCAACCAGCGCGCCTTCGGCGCCGACGACCTCGAGGTCTCGATGAACCTGAGCGACCTCGGCACGCTCCTCTACAGTCACGGCCGCTACCACGAGGCGGTGGACCTGTTCCAGCAGGCGCTCACGATCCGGGACGCGCATCCCGGCTCGGAGGGATTCGACACCGACATCGTCCGGCACAACTACGCCGGAACGCTGGCGATGGCGGGCGACCTGGATCGCGCCGACCCGCTCATGCGGCGCGTGCTCCTGGATCGGCGGAACGCGCTCGGCCCCGATCACCCCGAGGTCGCGGTGTCGCTCGACGTGCTCGGGAACCTCCTGTCCGACAAAGGCGAATATGACGAGGCCGGCACGACGCTGCGCCAGGCGCTCGACATCCGTCGCCGGGTGCTCGGCGAGGACAGCGCCGATGTCGCCAAGACGCTCAACAACCTCGCCTTCCTCGAGTACCGTCGCGGCGACTTCCCCGCCGCGCGCCGCCTGTTCGAGCAGTCCCTCACCACCTGGAGGAAGAACTTCCCCGAAGCCCACCCGTACGTCCTCGCCGCCCGGCACGGCGGCGCGATGGTGATGGCGGAGACCGGGGAGACCGCGCGCGCCGAGCCGGTCCTGCGCGAGATCCTGGCCGCGCGGGTCGCCCGGTTCGGCGACGAAAACCTGCAAGTCGCGCAGAGCCGGTACGTTCTCGGAGGTCTGCTCGCCCGCTGGGGACGACTCGACGAGGCGGAGCCGATGCTGCGCCAGGCGCTGGCGACGCGCGAGAAATCGCTGGGCGCCGATCACTTCATCGTCGCCGCGGCGCAGGAGACCCTCGCCGGCGTGCTTCGGGACCAGGGTCGGCTCGAGGAAAGCCTCGCGCTGTACCAGCAGGCGTTGTCCTCCGATCGCAAGACGTTCTCGCGCGCGGGGCCGCAGACCGCGAGTGTCCTGGTCGGTCTCGGCAGGACTCTGCTGGCCCTGCGCCGCCCCGCCGAGGCCGAGCCGCTCCTGCGCGAGGGGCTCGCGATCAGGAAGCAGGCGCTCGTCCCCGGCGACCCGCGCACCGCGGAAGCGATGGCCGCGCTCGGCTGCTCGCTCTACGAGGAAGGGAACGCCGTCGAGGCGAGGCGGCTTCTCGAGGATGGTCTCCCCGTCCTCGAACGCCGCTGGACGCCGCCCGGACCGCTCGTCGGCCTCGGGCGCACGACCCTCGCGAGAATGGCGGCGCCGGGCCGCTGAGGCGTGCGAGTGGGTGCCACGGCGCGACTCACGGATGGTCGCGGCGGGCAGGTCGGTTCGACCAGGATCTCGAACGTGCCGGCGATCCCGTCCGCGCGTAGTGCGCGACGCTGCGAAAAAAAGCAGAAAAGTTGTTGCGCGCCGCCTCGGGTCGGAGTACATTTCGGATCGTTTTACTTACACTCAGCCGCCCCCAAGGCTGGGTCCTTTGGTACCGGAAACTGTCACCGTTTCATCTGCGCCGGCGGCCTGTCCCGCCGCGGGTGCTGCATCGCCGGCTGCGCGCGTCGCGTCGACGTCCGCGCGTGCCGCGTCGGCGGCGAGCGCCGCGTTCGCAGCGTGCGCCGCGTCGACGACGAGCGCCACGCCGGCGGCGAGCGCCGCGTCCTCAGCAGCGCTCGCCGCGGTCAACGCCGCCCTCCCCGGCCACCACGCCGCCGAGGCAGACCGCGCCGCGCTCACAATCCGCGCAGCGCTCGACCGCCTTTCGGAGGTGCTGGCCCGCGCCGCCGCCGCGTTCGTCGGATTGCGCGCCTGGCAGCTCTTCGGATTCGCGCGCCTCGACGATCACGCGCGCGAGCGGTTCGGCCGTTCAGGTCGCTGGCTCCGCGATCTCGCCACGCTCGGCGAAGGGCTGTCGCGCTCCGCGCAACTCTCGGCCGCCCTGACCGGCTCCGATGGCCGCCGCCCGCTCGGCCGGGTTGCCGCAACGCTCATCGCACGCGCCCTCGCCGGGACCACTTCGAGGCACAGCGATCGCGCGGGAGATCCCGATGTCGAGGAATGGATCGATGCGGCCCGCCGCCTCAGTGTGCGCGAGCTGCGAGCCGTCCTCCGGGACGCCCGTGCCGGATCGGACATCGGACGCCCCCCGGCATCAGCGTCCGGAGAATCCGCTTTGCAGGATCTCCCTGGCGGCTCCGGTTCCGGCTTCGCGGGATCCGGCGACGCTTCTGACTCCACCTCCCACTGCCCGGAGGCCGGTGACGACCCGGACTCGGACCGTGTCCTGGTCCGTCTCCCGGTGCCGCTCGCGATCCTCGCCGCCTTCGATGAGGCTCTCGACCTGCACCGCGCCGTCGAAGGCCGCTCGGCGACGATCACCGATTTCGTCGAGGCGCTCGTCGGCGAGGCGCACGCTTCCGGCCTGGCAGTGGAAACGGCCGGGCTCGTGGCTGATCTCGTCTCGGGCGCTTCCGACGCACAGATCGAAGCGGCGCTCCGCCGCGCCACCTCCGCCTGGGCCGCGTTGCCGCCTCCTGCCGCGGCGCCGCCGCCGACCACCACCCCGACATCGAGCCTGCTGCGTTTCCGCGAGCTCGAAGCGACCGCCGGCCACGGGGACGCCGTCGAGCTCGACCGGCAGATCCGCGCCCTCGTCGCGATCGAGAACGATCTCGAAGCGCGCCTCGGCGAGGTCCTCGCGGCCCTCGCCGAACGGCGCGACTGGACGCGGTTGCAGTTCGCGGGCGTCGGCCACTACGCCGAGGAGCGGCTCGGCATGTCCCGCAGCCGCGCCGGCGAGCGCGCCCGCCTCGCGCGCGCCCTGCGCAAACTCCCCGCCGTCGCCGCGGCCTGCGCCTCCGGCCGCATCGCGATGGAGGCGGCCGCCCTCATTCACCGCCTCCTGGAGGGAACGCGCGCAGGCGACGGCGATGCGAGGCTCGAAGCCGCCTGGGTCGCGCACGCCTCCACCGTGACGATCAAGCGGCTGCGTGACGAGGCGCGCGCCGCGGGCCGGTACCGGGTCCGGCCGCATCCCGCTCCGAAATCACCACCCTCGCCGCTCTCCGATGCCGAGTGGCACCGCTCCATCCGTCGCGCGGCAGGCACCGCCACCCGGCGCATCGATGCATTCGGCCGCGTCGCCGCCGGTCTCGAGCCCGGCTCCGAGCCGGATGTTTTCCGCTCCCGCCTGGCCGAGCCGGATGTTTTCCTCCGCCTGCGCCTGCCTGCCGATCTCGCCGTAGGGTTTCTCGCGTCTCTCGCGGCCGCCCGCGAGCGGGTCGAGGCCTTCGCGGCCATCGCCCCCTGGGATGCGGACTGGCCGCCGGCGTCCGACCCGGCGCAACGCACCGCGAGACCGACGGCCGACCTCTCCGCTCGCACGATCCGCGCTTCGGAATGGGCCGCGCGCATCGCCTTCGTGCGCGCGCGCCAGGTGCCGGCCTGGGTCGGCCTGCTGGCGCTCCTCGAGGATTTCGCGACGACCTGGGACACCGACGAAGCGGCGCCGGACCGCCGCGACGACCGCATCTTCGTCCGCGATGGCTGGCGCTGCGCCGCTCCAGGCTGCACCTCGCGCTGCCATCTCGAGGACCATCACATCGTCTATCGCTCCCGCGGCGGCAGCGGCGCCGAATGGAACCGGGTCGCGCTCTGCCGCTTCCATCACCAGCGCGGGGAGCATGGCGGTCTCATGCAGGTCCGTGGCACCGCGCCGATCGATCTCACCTGGCGTCTGGGGCGCGCCGACATCGCGGTCGTCTACCGGAACGAACGTCGGGATCGCAACGAGCATCTGGGTCGCGACGAGCGCCGCGATCGCAGCGAGCACCGGAGCGACCGGGTCGCCCCAGCCGCGAGCGCGTGACCTGGAATCCGATGCGGCCGACGACGCTCCGCCCAACCGGTCTAGGGGAACCGATACCCCGCGACGGTCTGGCTCGTCGCCCGGTAGAACACCATCCCGGTCACGGCGTCGACTTCGTACACCGGCTCCCGGTCGCTCCCGAGATCAACCATCCCCAGAACGCGCCCGTCTTCCTTGCTCACCTGCGCCAGGGCGCTGGGGCCGCGGTCGGGCTTCACCAGCATGAAGACGTAGTCGGGCACGACCGTCGAAGCCTTGAAGCGGGTGCGCGCCGCCTCGCCGTAGCGGGCGCTCAGGTTGACCGCCTGCTCGGCGGCCGAGGCGTAGCCGGTGGCCATGGTGGCGGTGACCGCGCGCTCGACCGACTCGGGCGCGGTCTTGTTGGCGACCTGCGCGAACGTCACGCCGGCCATGCCGGCCGCCGCGGCGGCCATGCCCATCCGCACCTGCTCGGCGCGCAGAAGCACCCGCATCATCACCGGCAGCTTCGGGGACGGGTGATACGACTTGACCAGCATCTCGCCCCCCTCGCTCCAGGCGAGGACGTTCTGGCTCGACAGGACGGTGACCCGGCCGTTCTCGATTTCCATGCTCTCGGGGGCCTCGTCCTCCTCCAGCTTCGCCGGGACGCGCGACAGGGTCGATACCGTCGCGGCCTCGGTGTCGAGGCGGTGCAGCAACCCGCTCTTCCCGGCGTAGGCGTACAGGTAGCGGCCGCTCTCGGCAGTGACCAGCGACTCGTCGGAGCGCAGCGCCCCGTCGAGAATCGCCTTGCCGGTCGACAGATCCATGATGTCGGCTTCGCTCGTGGTCGTGAACAGCAGCCCCTTCGGGACCATGCGGGTGGTCAGCACCCGGCCGCGAAGGCGCAGCGGCTCCTCGAACCGGAGCGTCCCGCTGTTCACGTCGAGAAGGCTCAGGTAGTACTCCGCCCCCTTGTTCGACCAGGCGCTGTCGTAGCCGGTGGTCAGGACGAGCCCGGCGGGAGTCGGCTGCTGCGCCACGATGCCGCCGAGGATCTCGAGCCCCTTCCCCTTCTTGCCCCACTGCCCTTCACCGGTGGCGTAGTCGCACAGGACGATCTTCCCCTTGCCGGTGGTGCGCCCGCTCAGGGCGAGGCCTTTCGCCGTGAAGATGACGTCGTTCAGTCCGCCTTTGACGCGCGCCTCCTTGGCCCAGACCTTCGCGCCGTCCTGCAGACGGTGCGCCTGGTAGAGGGTGTAGATCATCTCAGTCTGGCCGCCGCTGCTCGTCGACATGCCGCTGCTGGTCGCCGTCTCGCTGCCGATGTAGACCACGCCGGGGGTGCGCTCGGTCGTGTAAAAGCGGGTCTTCTTCGCGCCCGACGGCAGGGGCGTCTTCCACTTGATGTTGCCGGTGCGCGTGTCGACCGCGTAGGTGTCGGCCGACGACGCGAACAGGAAGGTCCCCGCGGCGACCTCGAGCGGGTCGGCGGTGACGCCCGACGCGTTGGCCGCTGCCTGCAGGAAATGGGTCAGCTTCACGGCGAACTTGCTCTGCCCGGCCAGCAGCTGATCGTTCTCCCAGAGCAGGCGGCCGCTGTCGACATCAACGAGGAACATCGTCGTCACCGGCTTGCCGACCCGGAAGCCGAACAGCAGCAACGCGCGGCTCTTCGGCATGAAGTGACGGCTCAACACCTGCTCGACGCCGGCGGCGCGCGAATCGAACACCACCCGCCCATCGACCGAGTCGAGAACGACGGTGCGCGGCTTCTGCATGCCGTCCGACATCGCCACGAGCGACGAGCCGGGGATCTCTTCGTACGTGTCCTCGGCGAAGGTGCCCATGGCGTCGCGTGTCCAGAGGACGCGCCCGCTCACCGGATCGATCGCCGAGACGTTGGTCGAGGTCTTCACGAGAAGCTGGCCGAGCGGCGCGACCCGCTGCCACTCGACGGCGCCGCCCGGGCTGATCGACCAGGCAGGTCGGACGAGAGGCGGCGGCTCGGGCTTCCCGTCGGCGTTCGAGTTCTTGCTCGCGGCGGGCGCCGCCATCGGCAGCGCCACGAGCGCTCCGGCGACGAATCCAATGGCAGCCAGAAGATGCGGGCGAATGCGCATGATCTCTCCATTGCGACCGCACCGGCAGCGCAGGCCGGGGCCTCATGGCGGCACCGGATGGCCGGTTCGGCGACCCGGTTCAAGTTAGGGCCGGGAGAGCGACGAGGCAGCAGGATTGCGAAAGTGAAACTAGTCGCAGGCCGGGGCGAGCGACTGCTCGAGGCAGGCGGAGGACGACGCCGGCCGCTCGCTGCCGTCGCTCCTGGCACCGTACGACCCCTCGACCGCGGCGTTGCGCGGCACGACGAGGTACCAGGTGTTGCCGGGCGCGGGCGCGATCACCATGGAGGTCAGCCCGAAGGTGCTGCAGGCGATCGGGAGCGGGTCGGAGAAACTCCCGACGACCCCCTCGTAGATTTCGTAGTCGATGTCCCCGGAAGCGCACGAGGCGCTCCACGAGAGGAGGAGCCTGCCTCCGCCGGCCGGCTCGACGGTCAGCGGAATGGTCGCGTTCTCGCCGCCCGGGACGGTGCCTGCGGCCGCCGGCAGGACGAAGTCGCGCAGGTGTGCCGCTGCAGGCCACGCGGCGTCCCGCAGGAAGAGGCTCCAGGCGCCCGCCCCTTCCCAGAGCATGAGGTCGCCCGGAAGCGATTCGGTCGCGGCGAGCGAAGACGGCACGTCGAACGTCATGAGCGGGCCGGCGCTCGTGGCATCGAGACCCGTCAGGTTGGCGTACCCAGGCACTCCCTCCCCTGCGCCGTCGAACAGCGGCGAGAACATCCCGCCCAGGTACACCACGATGTCGGAGGGGCCGAACTCCTGCCCCTGCACGCTCGTCGGGATGTCGAACGACAGGGCGATGATCCCGTCGGAATCGACGGCCAGGGCGTCGATGGCGGTCTCGGGGGGAATGCCTGCGGCGGCCCCGTCGAGGTAGAGCGACATCGTTCCCGCGCCGTCCACCGCCACGAGGTCGCGCGGGTAGAAGAGTCCCCCACCCGCCACCAGCGCCGGCTCGGCGGGCGCGACCAGCCAGCGCCCGTCCGGCAGCCGTGCCAGCGCGCCGATCGGGAATCCGATCGTCTGCTCGACGACGTACACTCCGTCGCTCGAG
Organism: Dongiaceae bacterium; assembly: GCA_035511355.1. Lineage (GTDB taxonomy): Bacteria > Acidobacteriota > Polarisedimenticolia > Gp22-AA2 > Gp22-AA2 > DATKFL01. The sequence goes on along the minus strand of DATKFL010000356.1, from coordinate 4,075 downwards.
GCGACGACGTCGGCCGGCGCGACGTCGTTCCCGCCGAGGTTCGCCGGAACGTCCACCGCGAGATGGAACAGCCCGGCATGCGCGGCCGGGACGCCCCCGGCCAGACCTGTCAGCGTCACGATCAGAATGCGGCACCGCAGCATCGTCGTCATGGCGGCCTCCCGCGAGCCTCCCCGATTCAGAAGATGTTGCCGCCGTCGTTCGTGGCGGTGGCCCCGGCATTCAGGCAGACGCCGCCCAGGGCGTTGTCGCGCAGCATGTTGTTGCGATACGAGTTGCCGATCGCCGCGGCGCCGTAGAGATTGATCCCGCAGTTGGCCGACGAGCCGCCGATCGCGTTTCCTTCGATGAGATTGCGCGGCCCCTGCACGCAGATGCCGCCGCCGCACGAGGCGCTGCTGGTGCTGCCGAAGAACGTGTTCCCCTCGATCCGGTTGGCGGCCGACTTGGCGATGATCCCGGTGGCGTTGGCGAGAAAGGTGTTGTCCTTGATCAGGTTGCCGCCGCTGTCGTCCAGCATGACCAGGCCGATGCCGCAGTGGGTGAAGGTGTTGTGCACGACCAGGTTCCCGCCGAAGGTCGTGCCGGGCGTGGTCGACTGCCCGAGCTGCAGGCCGTTGCTCGCACATCCGCTGAAGACGTTGTCGCTGACCAGGAGGCCGCGTGCCTGGGTGACGGCGAGGCAGAGCCCCTGGCTGATGGTGTTGCCGACGACGCGGCCCAGGACCGGCCCGCCGGCGAGCCCCCCGATCAACACCTCGCCCGCGTTGTTCTGCAGGCGCGAGTCGGTCAGTTCGACCCGGACCGCTCCCGCGATGTCGATGGCGAACGTCGCCACATCGTCGATGGCCAGCCGATCCATTTTCAGGGAGAGATCGGCGGTCGAGTTGGAGAAAACCCCGAAGCCGCCCCCCGAGAGCCGCCCGTTGCGGATGACGACGTGATTCGCCGTCGGGCTGATCCGGATCACCGGGTCCGCGGTCGACGTGCTGCTGATCCGATGCTCGTTCAGGTCGACCGTCACGTACTGCGCATCGATGGTGAGGGCGTCGCCGCCCGACACCGCGATGTCCCGGGTCAGGATGTAGTCTCCGGGCGTCGTGATGCTGCCGGCCGTCGCGAGGGGGATACGCCCCTCGTCGGCGCGCGTCACCACCAAACCGGCGGCGATGAGAATCGGGACGAACAGGTAGGCTCGGTCCATGGGGCCCTCCCTTCACCTACCGATACGGAATGGGCGACCGGGAGGGGCCACGAGATGGCCCGAGACCTGTCAGTCGAGTCTCAGCGGGCGGGGGCTGCCCGTCGTGGCAGGAGCGCGGCCGCCAGTTCCTGCAGGAGGGCCGCGGCGCGGGCCGGCTCGTTCATCAGGTAGAAGTGTCCACCCTCGAGCGTTCGGACCGGCCAGCCCTTCTTCCGCGCGGCTTCGAGAAACGGGTCGTAGGTGGCGCTGGTGCGGACGTAGGCGCACGGCGCGTCCGGCCAGCCCTTGAAGACCGGGAGCGGTTCTTCGTAGACCTGCAGCGGCAGCGCCGGCAGCTCCGCCACGAACGTCCGGCGCAGCGCGTCGTCGGGGATCGCGCTGCGCAGGTCGTCGTCGGTCCACCTCGGCAGGATGCCGTTCACGGCGGCCGCGCGGAACTCCTGCCGCTCCGCGGCGGTGTCGAAGAGATCCAGCCGGCTGGCGCCGTCGCGCGGCAGGCCGGCATCAAAGAAAATGTATCCGGCGATCTTCCGATGCATCGCCGCGCTGATCGCCGGGAGAAGCGGTCCTGCGCCGCTATGGGCCACGAGCACGATCACCCGGTCCTGCGGCACGGCGCGGATCGAGTCGGCCACGATGCGGGCGTGGCGCGACCAGTAGGTGCCCTCGATGGCCGCCGGGCTGTCGAGACGCGGGACGACGACCTCGAACCCCGCATGCTTGAGCGTCTCGGTCATCGGCGTCCAGGTCGTCGACCCGACCAGTGGGCTGTGGATCAGGAGGAACAGCACCGCGGGGAGGGTGGTCATCGAACCTCGGATCGATTCATCCGGCGCGTCGGTCGCCGGCTCGAGCCCAGTCTAGCCGAGCCGGGCCGGCTCCAGGTAGAACGCATGCGCGGTGGAGAGGCTCTTCTTGAGCGCCCAGGTGCCTTCATCGGCGATGACCTCGTCCTGGCCGGCGGCGAGCGCCTGGAGAGTCTGGGCGGCGACGTCACGCGGGTCGCTCTTTTTCAGGTCGAGGCCGCGCGTCAGGTCGGTGTCGAGGTAGCCGACGTGCAGACCCAGCACCTGCGTGCCCTTCGAGCGCAGCTCGTCGCGCACCGCGTTGGTGTAGCTCCAGGCCGCCGACTTCGAGGCCGAGTAGGCCGCGAAGCCCCGACGTGGAATCCAGGCGGCATCGGACAGGACGTTGACGATCGCGCCGCCGCCGTGCGCGACCAGCGCCGGCGCGAACGCCTGGGTCACCCGCACGATGCCGTAGAAGTTGGTCTCGAACAGCTCGCGCGCCTGCGCGAGGAAGGCGGGGTCGAGCGTGCTTTCCAGGATGCGGCCGATGCCGGCGTTGTTGATCAAGAGCGTGGTGTCGGCACACTGCGCCGCCGCGGCGGCGACCGACGCCTCGTCGGTCACGTCGATCCGGACCGGCACAACACCGTCCATGTCGAACCGGTCAGGGGTGCGCACTCCGGCGTAGATCTTCGCGGCGCGACGCGCCAGCAGTTCGAGCGCGAACTCGCGACCGAGACCCCGGTTGGCCCCGGTGACGAACGCGACCGAACCCTTGATGTTCACGGCAGACACCTCGCCGGCGGGAAGGTGGGAGGCGGACCCCGCCAACTGGTCGGTGGAATGCGGGCTGGATGAAGGAGCGGGACGAGCATACGCCCTTCCCGCGCGTTCGGGTGCAGCGGCGCTTCAATCCTTCAAGGACTGAAGCGCCCCGCCCATCGCCTCGACCAGGCGGTCGAGGTACTCCTCCGGAATGTTGAGCGGCGGCTCGATCCGGACGACCTCCGGCTTGTTCAGCGCGTAGGCCACCAGGATCTTCGCCTTGTAGAGCGCCGTCGCCAGCGCCCCGCCCGCCTTCTCGTCCTTCATCTCCACGCCGATCAGGAGCCCTTTCCCGCGCACCTCGCGCACAAGCAGAGGGTGCTTCGCCTGCAGCGCGCGCAGCCGTTCGAGCAACCGCGCGCCGAGCCGCGCCGAGCGCTCCGGCAGCCGCTCGCGCACGGTGATCTCGATCGCCTTCGCGGCGGCGGTCGCGGCCAGCGGGTGGTTGCCGAACGTGGACGAGTGGTACATCGGGTTGGCGTGGAACGAGGCGTAGATCGTGTCGGTCGTCGTGAACGAGCCGCACGGGATCACCCCGCCCGACAGCGCCTTGGCCAGGCACATGATGTCCGGCACGACGTTCCAGTGGTTCACGCCGAAGAGCGCGCCGATCCGCCCCAGCCCGGTCTGCACCTCGTCGGCGATCAGGAGCGCGCCTTTCTTCGTGCAGGCCTCGCGCACCCGCGGGAAGTAGTCGTCGGGGGGGACGATGACGCCCCCTTCCCCCTGCACCGGCTCGAGGATGACCGCGGCGGTGTCGGGGGTGATGGCGCGCTCCATGGCGTCGGCGTCGCCGTAGGTGACGAACGCGACGTCCTGCAGGAGCGGCTGGAACGGCTCGCGGAAAACCGGACGCCCGGTGACCGACAGCGCCCCGAGCGACTTCCCGTGAAAGGCGTTGTGGGTCGAGATGTAGCGGTGCTTCTTCGTGTACAGGCGCGCCAGCTTGAGCGCCCCTTCGACCGCCTCGGTGCCGCTGTTGCAGAAGAAGGTCCGGGTCAGGTCTCCGGGGGCGACCTCGGCCAGACGGCGCGCCGCCTCGGCGGTGATCGGGTTGACCAGGTACTGGCTGTGCAGCGGCATCCGGTCCATCTGCGACTTGACCGCGGCGATCACCTCGGGGTGGCGGTGCCCCAGCGAGAAGATGCCGTACCCGCCGAGGCAGTCGATGAACTCCTCGCCGTAGATGTTCTTGATCAGCGAGCCTTCGCCGCTCCACTCGACCAGGTTCCGGTCGCGGTCGCGGTCCTTCTCGGCG
>DATKFL010000355.1:0-2295 GCA_035511355.1 Dongiaceae bacterium | reverse complement strand
GATGGTGCGCCCGGCGCGCCGGCCGCTGTCGGCCGCCGTCGCGTCGTCGATCGCCTCCTCGAAGAGGGAGGGGGTCGCGCCGAGCAGCGGCTGATCGATGCGCTGCCGGTGCCCTTCGAGGAGCAGGTGCGACCGGAGGGTCGCCTCGAACCCGCCGCGCAGCCTGTCGGCATCCGCCTCGGCGCCCGGGGCCGATGCGGCCGAGCGGAGGGGGAACGACCCCGGTGTCGATGCTGCCGGTTGCGGCGCGGCCGGGGGCAGGGGAAGCCGCTCCGGCGCCGCGAGGACGGAGGAGATCCCCGTCGCAACCACCGACGTCAGGAGCGGCAACAGGATGCCGGCCGCACGGCGCAGGCGCGCCGGGCCGGACCGGTCGGGTCGTGACATGGCTGTTCGTATACGGCTGAAGCGGCGGCGGCGCAACCGCGATGAGGCCGAAACGCTGACTGGGAGCCGCATTCGGGGGATCGACGGCGGGGCGACGGTTTTCTGACGTCGATCACGCGACCGGGATCGGCCGGGCGGCGATGCTACAATCCGCGCCCGGCGGTCAGGCCGGTGCCTGGCCCGGGCCTCGGGTGACCTGGTGGCGGGCACGGCACTCCTCCTCTTTCTCTCTTCCTGCGCGACCGCCGTCATCCACGCGCTGATCCCGGATCACTGGCTGCCGTTCGCGCTGATGGCCAGGGCCGAGGGCTGGAGCGGCAAGCGCACCCTGGGACTCGTCGGGCTGACCGGCCTCCTGCATGTCGCGGTGTCCCTCCTGGTCGGCGCGCTCTTCGTCCTGGCGGGCGATCAGACGCGCGCGCTGGCGGAGCGGCTCGGGACGCGGCTCGAGGCGGTGGGCGGCGCGCTCCTCCTCCTGTTCGGTCTGGCCTACGGACTCTGGGCGCACTATCGCGAGCGGCGCGCGCACGCCCCCGCGGGCGCGCACGCCGGCCACGCGCACGACCGGGGCGCCGCCGGGGGCGGCGAGCGGCTGCACGCGCACGGACATCTCCTCTCGGGGCTGTCGCGCGGCCGGGTGAGCGGCCGGATGCTGGTGGCGATCATCGGCATCAGCCCCTGCGTGCTCCTGCAGCCGATCCTGTTCGCGGCGGCGGCCGCGGGCGGGGGGGCGGTGGCGGCGGCGATCGCCGGTTTTTCGATCTGCACCGTGGTCACCATGTTGATCGTGACCTGGATCGCCGGCCAGGGCCTCGCGCGCCTGCGGCTCGGCTTCTTCACCCGTTACGGCGATCTCCTGAGCGGCCTCGTGATCGCCGGGATCGGGGTCCTGATGCTGCTCGAGAAACTCTGACGCGTTGAGCGCGCTTCCGCGCCTTTACTTGGCCGCGCGCGTTCTGGTATAACCGCGCCGCTCTGACGATCAAAAGGTGCGCGACGGCCGGCGCGCCGGTCGCGCCCCGCCGGGGGGATTGATGACGCACCTGACGATCCGCGAAGCATCCCGCCTCATCGGCCGCACCTCGGCGACCATCCGCCGCTACATCCGATCGGGCCGGTTGAAGGCGGAGAAGGACCTCGGCAAATTCGGCGAGGAGTACCGCATCCGCCGCGACGATCTTCTGGCCCTCGGCTTCACTCCGGCGGAGCCGGAGGTTGCGAGCCCTGCGCCGCTCGTGCGCTCCGCGCCGGCGCTTCCCGCCCTGCCTCAGGATGTCGTCCCGATCTCGCTCTACAACGAGCTCCTGATGAAGCACGAGCAGATGCTGGTGCAGTACGGAATGATCCGCGCCGGCGGGCAGAAGCTCTTCGAGTACAAGGCCGACAGCGAGGCCAAGAGCGAGGCGCTCGAACGCGCCGAGGAACGCTTCCAGGCGCTCCGGCAGCGCGCGATGCAGGAAATCGGCCTGCTGCGGAAACAGCTCCGGGAGATGGAGATCAAGCTGGAGGAGCGCCGCATCGAGGTGACCATCCTGCAGGAGACGGTGGGGCGTCTGGAGGGATCGGCGCCGCCGGCCCCCCGGCCCGCCGGCGCGACCCTGCACGAGGACCTGCGGGAGATCCGCCAGAAGCAGCAGACGGTCGCCGAGATGCTCAGCGAAGAGGCGCGGCCGATCGCGACCAACGGCCCCGACCTGGCCTGGTCGTCAGCCTTTCCGCCGCTCGATCGCCGCGACGATCATTGACGGGTCCGGCCGCGACGCCGCGGTGCGCCGCCGGAGCGGACGCGGCGGCATCCGGGACGGCCGCGGCGGCGGGCGAAGCCGCCGCCGGCGGCGGGGGAGCGCGCCGGACCGCAGCCGCACGGCTCGTGGCCGGGATCCCGGCGCGCGCTGCACAGTTCGAGGA
>DATKFL010000354.1:0-3839 GCA_035511355.1 Dongiaceae bacterium | reverse complement strand
CGGGTCGCGATGCGGTATACCCTAGGGCCTTCGCTCCGGAGCGACACCCGTGCCTTCGATCTACGTGGATCACTTCTCCACGACACCGCTCGACCCGCGCGTCGCCGAAGCGATGCGCCCGCACCTGGGCGTGGAATTCGGCGCGCCGACGGCGCTCCACGCCCGAGGCCGGCGGATCGCCGCGGTGATCGAGGCGGCGCGCGCGGCGGTGGCGCGCCTGCTCGCCGCCGATCCGGACGAGATCCTGTTCGCCGGTTCGGCCACCGAGGCGAACAACCTCGTGGTGAAGGGGGCGGTGGTGGAGGGCGTGCGCGTCGTCCGCCGCCTCGCGGCCTCGACCGAGCATCACTCGGTCCTGCACCCCCTGCGATCGCTCGAGCGGACGGGGGCCGAGACCGCGCTCCTGCCGGTCGGACCGGAGGGGGTTCTCGACCTCGACGCCTGCGCCGAGGCGCTCCGAAGCGGTCCGGGGCTCCTGTCGGTGGCGCACGCTTCCGCCGAAATCGGCACGCTCCAGCCGATCGCGACGATCGTGGGCATGGCGCGCGCGGCCGGCTGGCTTCTGCATGCCGACGCGGTCGCGACCGCGGGGCGGATCCCGTTCGGCGGCACGCCACGCCCCGATTTCGAAGTGATCACGCCGCATCTGTTCAACGGCCCCGCCGGCATCGCCGCCGTGCGGGTCGCGCGCGGCCGGAGTCTCAGGCCCCTGGTGGAGGGCGGCCTGCAGGAGGGAGGCCTGCGCGCCGGCACGCTGCCGGTGGCGCTGTGCGCCGGCTTCGGGGCCGCCGCCGACATCGCCCTCCGGGAAGGATCGGAGCGCGCCGCCGCCGCGGAGCGCCTCGCGCTCGATCTTCGCGGGCGCCTCGGGTCGCGGCTGGGCGACCTGGGCTTCACGGGACACCCCGATCGCCGGGTGCCGGGGCACCTGAGCCTGACGGTGCGCGGCGTGGAGGCGGAAGCGCTTCTCCGGGAGCTCGACGAAGCCGGCGTCGAGGCCTCCAGCGGATCGGCCTGTCTCACCGGCGCCGGCAAGCCGTCGCACGTCCTCGTCGCCTGCGGCATCGATCCCGGGACGGCGCGGGGCGCCCTGACGATTGGCTTCGGGGCCGGGAACCGACCGGAGGATCCGGAGCGGATCGCGGTCGTGCTCGCGGCCGCGGCTTCGAGGCTGCGCGCCTTGAGCCCGCTCTAGGCCGAAGCCGCGGCGCCCGGCGGGTCGTCGAGCAGGTCGATGACCAGGCCCGCGGGCACTTTCGGGCTGAAATTGGTCGATTTCTGCGGCAGGCGGAGCCGGCTCCGGCTCACCTCGATGACCTGCTCCAGGCGGGTCGGATTGAGGAGCATCCCCATCTGCGCGCCGGGACGCAGATCGAGGACCGGGCCGACTTCCTTCAGGTAGTCCAGGTTTTCCTGGCTTGCCAGCCGCGCCGCGTCGATCCCGAGCGCGGTTTCGAGCACGAGGCGATGCAGGAGGACCACGTCGAGACGGCGGAGCGCCTCCGCCAGCCCGGCCATTGCCGGCGACTCGAGGCCGGCGCCGTCGCGCCAGCGTGCCACCCACGCCCCCGCCTCCCCCGCGAAGGTCAGGCCGAAGACGCCGCTCCGCCCCATGCCTGCGGCGACCGCCGCGCCCAGGCGGGCGCGATCGGCGATCGGCTCGAGATCGAACCAGGCCCCGAGCGCCGCGCGCAGTCGCGACCCGTCGAACGAGGGAAGCGAGTGCGCCACCCGATGAATCGGCAGCACCTCGAGCCCGGGATCGGCGAGGCTCGCGAGAAAGACGAGCAGGTGCCCGGCGTCGTCACGCCCGGCCGCCCGGCGTTCCGCCTGGTAGGCCAGGGCCGATTCGTAGCGATGATGCCCGTCGGCGATCAACGCCCACGCCGGCGCCAGGCGATCGGCGATCGCCGCGACCGTCGCCGGGTCGTCGATCCGGAAGAGCCGGGCGCGGACGCCCTTCGCGTCGGTCGCCCAGGAGACCGGCACCGCCTCGGCGTGCCGCGCCAGAATCGCGGTGAGGACGCCTCCCGGATCCGGATGCAGCATGAAGACCGGGCTCAATCCGGCGCGCGTCGCCTGGAGGAGCCGGGTTCGCTCGCGGCGCGGCCCGTCGAGGGTGCGCTCGTGCGGCAGCACCACGCCCGCGTCGTACGGCTCGAGCGTGAGGCGCGCGAAGAAGCCGCGCCGTCTTTGCGGGGCGCCGGCGCGTCCGGTGAACTCCTGCTCGGCGACGTAGAACGCCGGGATCGGATCGGACGCGAGCGTCCCGTCACGACGCCAGTCGTCGAGGAGTCGACGCGCCTCCGCCGGCGCCGTCTCGCCGCCTGCCGGCAACTCGAGATGCACGACGTTCCTGGGGTGCGCGGCGAGGCGCCCGCGGTCCTCGGGGCCGATGACGTCGTAGGGCGGGGCGAACAGGGTCGAAAGGTCGGGCGCAGGGGGCGCGGCGTAACGCAGGCCGCGGAACGGGGCGATGCGCGGCATGCGCCGCGCCTCAGCGCCGCACGAGGCCGAGGGTGTCCTCGAGCCGCCGCATGAAGTCGGACTCGATCACCCCGGAGGACCGGCGATCGGTGAGGACGCGCACCCGGGTCGGCTGATCGAGCCCGTCCACCAGGAGCCGCGCCCTGAGACTCAGCACCGCGTCCCCGCTCTCGCCCTTGCTGACGATTCCCTCGAGCGAGACCTTGCCCATCTTGACCACGTTCATCTGCATGATGTGGTAGGTCGCGCCCAGGCGGGGCGCCGGATCGGCGACCGCCTCGGTGTAGTCCCGCGCGTTGAAGTCGACGAAGGAAGTTTTCACCTTGCGTCCCTTCTCGTCGATCTCCTCCGGCGGGTAGCCGGCCTGCCCGAGCACGTCCAGCAATCCCCGGAACAGCTTCTTGGGGCTGATCTGGTAGGCGCGCACCTGGAACGACGACACCGCGTCGGGATGGATCCCCGCGTCGGGGGGAGGCGCGGTCTCCGCGGTCGCCGGCGGCGTCGGGAGCGGCGCGTCCTGGGCGGCCGCGGGCGCCGGGATCAGGAGCAGGAGCGCGATCGGCAGAATCGTCGGGGACGGGCGTCGCATCGTGTGGTTCGCGTGCGCGAACGCGCGACGCGAGGGCGGATTATAGCATGCGCGGCAGGGCGCCCCGGGATGGCTAGGTGCCGGTCGGCGCCAGGGTCGCGGGTTCACCTGCCGCGTCGAGGAGCATCGCTTCGAGGCGCTCCAGCCGGAACGGCTTTTCGAGGCAGGGGCGCCCCGACCACTCGATGAAGGCGCGGGTCGCCGGATGGACGGTGTCGCCGGACGCGAAGACCACGCGGTCCCGGAGGTGCGGCCAGCGCTGCGCGATGATCTCGAACACCTTGCGGCCGTCGATGTCCGGCATCTTGAGATCGAGCAGCACGAGGTCGTAGCCCCCCTTCTCGAGCTTGCGAAGCGCCTCCTGCCCCCCCGACGCGGTGTCGACGTTGTGGTGCGCCGCGGTGAGCACGTCGACCAGAAGGTCGAGGATCACCGGCTCGTCGTCGATCGCGAGGAGGCGCAACCTGCGTCCCGCCGGCGCGGCCGCCGTCGGCGACTCGTCCGGGGTGTCGGCGGCGGCGGCGCGCCGGATCGGCAGCTCCACCACGAGGGTCGCGCCGCGGCCCGGTTCGCTCTCCGCCCAGATGCGGCCGCCGTGGTCCCGGATGATGCCGTAGGAGATCGACAGCCCCAGCCCGGTCCCCTCGCCGACCGGCTTGGTGGTGAAGAAGGGATCGAAGATGCGCGGCAGGACCTCGGGTGGAATGCCGGGTCCGTTGTCGATCACCTCGATGACCACGCGCTCCCGCCGCGGCCGCACGCG
>DATKFL010000353.1:0-2380 GCA_035511355.1 Dongiaceae bacterium | reverse complement strand
CCTACCGCTACCGGGTGCGCTATGGCAACGACGAGCACAGCGGGATCTCCGAGCGCTTCTTCGTCAAGACCGACCAGGGCTGGCGGATCGCGGTCACGACCGCGTTCGACGCGCCCGCCGGGACGCCGCCTCCGCCGCGGGCGCTGGTCGGCGCGACTCTCATCGACGGCACCGGGAAGGCGCCGATCCCGAACGCCGTCGTCGTGCTGCGCGGCGGAAAAATCGATTGCGCCGGCACGGCGGCCGACTGCCCGGTGCCCGAGGGGGTCGGCCGGCTCGACCTCGCCGGCCGGTTCATCACTCCGGGGGTGGTCGACGCGCACGTGCACTTCTCGCAGACCGGCTGGGCCGACGGGCGTCCCGACGCGCTCGACCTGCGCGACAAGCATCCGTACGACGCCACCGAGGCCGACCTGCGCGCCCATCCGGAGCGCTGGTTCGGGACCTACCTCTGCTCGGGAGTCACCGCCGTGTTCGACGTCGGCGGCTACTCCTGGACCCTGGGACTGCGCGCGCGCGCCGAGAGCGACACCGGCGCGCCGCACGTCGCCGCGGCCGGTCCGCTGATCTCGACGATCGACCATTGGATCAACCTGCCGGGCGAAAAGCAGCTGATGTTCGCCTCCGACGAGGCGGCGGCGCGTGCCGGGGTCGACTACCTCGCGAGCCTGGGGACCGACGCGGTGAAGATCTGGTTCATCCCGCCGGCCGACGCCGAGTTCGACGCCCGGGCCGCCACGGTGCTGGCCGCCGGCGACCAGGCGAAGAAGCGCGGCGTTCCCGTCATCGTGCATGCCACCGAGCTGCGCGAGGCGAAGACCGCGCTCGCCGCCGGAGCGCGACTGCTCGTCCACAGCGTCTGGGACCTGCCGGTGGACGACGAGTTCATCGCGCTGGCGAAGAAGAACGGCGCCATCTACTGCCCGACGATCACGGTGTCGGACGGCTACCAGCGGATGTTCGCGTCGGCCGCGTCGGGGCAGGCGCCGACGATCGACGACCCGAACGGCTGCGTCGACGCGAAGACGCGCGCGTTCGTCGCCTCGACGCCGATCGAAGGGGCGGGGAAGATGGAAGCCGCGGCCGTCGCCCGCATCGGCGAGCGGAACGCGGCGCGCCTCAAGACGATGAACGCGAATCTGATGACTGTCTTCAAGGCCGGCATCCCGGTGGCGATGGGGACCGACGCGGGGAACCCGCTCACGCTCCACGGGCCGTCGGTGTACGCCGAGATGGAGGCGATGCAGTCCGCCGGCATGACCGCGATGCAGGTGCTGGTCGCCTCCACGAAGGGGGGCGCCACCGCGATGCGCCGCGACGCCGATTACGGTACGGTCGAGAAGGGGAAGATGGCCGACCTGCTCGTCGTCGGCGCCGACCCCTCGGCCGACATCGCCAACCTGCGCAAGCTGCAGTACGTCGTGCGCGGCGGCGTCGTGCGCGCTGAGGAAGAGCTGCGCGCCGCGCGCTGACCTCGGGGCTGCGCCGGGCGTTTCAGGACGACTTCGTTTCGACCGGGCAGCCGTCATGGCCGACGCGGACCCAGGTCTTCTTCGGGCCCTCCTTCGGCGTCGAAGGGCACCGATCGTCCGCGTCCGGCACCCCGTCGTCATCCGCGTCCGGACGTTCGTCGATCGGCAGCATCGCGAAGGTGTCGAAATCGAACGAGCCGGTGGCGACCAGGCCGTAACGGCGCTGGTAGGTGCGGATCGCCCATCGGGTCGTTTCGTCGTACTCGCCCGGGGAATACTTGCCCCGCTCGAGGCGGCCGAGGCTCTCGAGCGCCCGCTGTCCCCTGAGGATATTGGCCGGCGAGGTGTAGGTGAGGCTACCGCGTGCCCCGCCGCGTCCCGGCGAGCCGATCGCGGCGGCCGGCGTCAGGACAGCGACCGCCGCCGCGAGCGCGGCGAAGGTGGTGATCGACCTCACTTGATTCCCAGCGCCTGCAGGCGCCGGTCGATCGCCGCGAGCGTCCCCGACGCGAACCGCGACCAGGCCTCCTGCCGTTTCGCGAGCGTCTCCTTGAGCGCCGCCACCGCCTGACGCTGCGGCTCGGTCGGCGCGGCGTCGGCCGATTCGAGATCGGCGGCGATCGCGGCCAGTTGCCGGTTCACCGCGACCGGCCGTTCGTTTTCCGCTCCGCGGGCGTTCTCCAGTTCGACCAGGGCCTTCTCGATCCGCGACTTCTCGACCGCGGCGCGCGGGTCGGCCTTGGCTCCGTCGAGGCTCGCCTTGGCGGCGGTCTCGGCGGCCTCCTGGGTCGCCGAGCGGGCCAGCGCCTCCTCGACCTCGCGCTGGAAGAGGAGCAGCGCCTCGAGCGCCCCCGGCGCGACCCGGGCGCGCGGGTCGAGGCCGACGACCAGCGTCGCGGTGCGGGTGA
>DATKFL010000352.1:0-2307 GCA_035511355.1 Dongiaceae bacterium | reverse complement strand
CTCCGGGCGCGCTGCATCGCCGCGCGCGCGGCGGCGGCCGGCCCCGCCGACCCGGGCGCGACCACCCTCCCCGGCAGCGCCCCGGGCCGCGCGGTGAGCCCCGGCGCCGCCGAGGAGAATTTCCTCGCCGGCCAGGCCGGCTGGATCGTTCTCGCCCTGATCGTCGCGGTCGGCGCCTTCCTGCGGCTCGACCGGATCGACACCGTGCCGCCGGGGCTGAACAACGACGAGGCGATCAACGCCATCGAGACGAGGGAGATCGTCGCCGGCAAGCCGTTCCGCAGCGTGACCGAGCGCGGGCTGAACCGCGAGACGATGTTCCACCATCTCGCCGCGCTGTCGTACGAGCATCCCGGCACGCTGCTCAACCTGCTGCGCGCCATGCCGGGTGTCTTCGGGCTCGAGCCGAAGTTCATCAACGACCGTCTCCAGGACGAGATCCTGCCGCTGCGCGCCGTGTCGATCGTCGTCGGGACGCTCAGCATCGCGCTGATCGGCTGCATCGGGTCGGCCTGGTTCGGCCGGCGGGTCGGGCTCCTCGCGGCGCTCTTCCTGGCGGTCTCGCCCTGGCATCTTCTTTATAGCCGTGTCGGGCTGCGCACCATCCTGTCACCGCCCTTTGCACTCCTGGCCGCGTGGCTCTTCCTCAAGGCGTGGCGGGAAGGGAAGTGGCTCTGGCCGATTCTCTGGGGCGTTGCGGTCGGTCTCGGCTTCTGGACCTACACCTCGTTCCGGGTCGTGCCGATCGCGATGGCGGGGTTCGTGGCGCTGGCGCTGCTCGCCGGGCGCCGCGTGGCCACCGCTCCCGCGAAGCGGAGACCGGCCGCCGACCCCGCGCCGGCAACGTCGGGCGTCGATCGTCGCGGTCTGCTGGCCGGCGCCGGGGTCGCGGCGGCGATTCTGATGCTGCTGATCGCCTTCAGCGGGCTCGGCTTCATGGGCTTCCTGGCGCGCGGCGCCTACGCCACGACACCGCCGCAGACGGCGTGGATGACGAATCTCTTCCACAGCGTGACCATGCTCAACTACGCGCCGGCGCGTTACGCCGTGATCCAGGACGACACCTTCATCAGCGACGGGGTCAGCGCCGCCTACCCGCTCATCGGTCTCGAGCCCGACACCCTCCTCCTCGCCGCCTTCGCGACCCTCGGCATCCTGCTCGCCGCGGTGCTCGGGTTCCGGCGGCGCGCCGCCGCGGGCGGGGACACGCCCGCCGGCGACGCCGCGCGCCTGCTCGTGCTGACGCTTATCGCCGGCTGGCTGACGGTCGGCTGGCTCGGCCCGAGCCTGACCCGGATGCTGGTGCTCCTGCCGTTTCTCGTGCTCGCCGGCGCGCTGTTCGCCGCGCGCCTCTGGGAGTCGCTCGCCGGTCTCTGGCGTCCGGTCACCACCTACGTCGCCGCCGCCGCCATGATCGCCCTCGCCGGCCTGGCTCTGGCGCAGGGGTACAGCAACCTGTTCATCCTCGCCGCCCGTTCGGAGCGCGCCCTGCAGCACTTCGGCGCGGTGCAGACGATCATGGGGATGTTCGCCCGGTCGCTCCCGCCCGACGAGGACGTCGTGGTGCTGCACACGCTGCGGGTCGACACGCTGCGCTATCTCGTCGGCGACCGCCCGCGCGTGACGATGCTGACCGACACGACCAAGGTGAGCCTCGAGAGCGTCATCTCCGGACCGCACAACGTGACCTTCGTCATCGAGTACGCGCGCCCGTTCGCCGAGCCGCTGCGCGGCCTGATGATGCGTTTCCCGACCGGCGACATGACCCAGGTGGCCGACGCGCGCGTCGATCCGGACAAGCCGATCTTCTACACCTTCACCATCTACAAGGACGCATCGGGGAACGTCGTGCCGGCGCCGGATGCGGCGACGCCGGGGATGTCGACCGGCGCGCCCTCGTCTCCGCCGCAGCCGCCCCCGGCGCCGCCGCCCGGGTCCTAGACCAGCCTCGATCCGATCGCCGCGCGGGACAGGCGCATGGGGGCGCGGGGCACCGCGTCCGGGCTCGGGGATCGGGCCTGCGGCCCTACCCTCGCCCTCCGCTCGCCTCGCCCCGCGGTCGTCGGCGCGCGAAGACCGCGCGCCTCCCTGACCGCGGGGTCTCGGAGGCCCCGCGCCCCTCGCACCGGCTGCCACCGTGTGGCGACCAACCCAGCGGTCGAGGCGGTCCGATCGCCGCCCCTTCGACTGGTCGAGAGCCGCGACGCGAAGGGAACGGGAGCGGTCCCCCAGGACGGGCGACGCGGTGCGGGGTTGCCGGGGCGTGCGAGACGGAGCGCCGCGGGCCCCGCCGCGCGCGCACTTCGC
>DATKFL010000351.1:0-5965 GCA_035511355.1 Dongiaceae bacterium | reverse complement strand
CATCAAGGTGATGACGACGTCGCAGGACTGGTGGCCGGCCGACTACGGGCACTACGGCCCCCTGTTCATCCGGATGGCATGGCACAGCGCGGGCACCTACCGGATCAGCGACGGCCGCGGCGGCGCCGGGGACGGCATGCAGCGCTTCGCGCCGCTGAACTCCTGGCCCGACAACGCGAACCTCGACAAGGCGCGGCGGCTCCTCTGGCCGGTCAAGCAGAAATACGGCCGCAGGATCTCGTGGGCCGACCTGATGATCTTCGCCGGCAACTGCGCGCTGGAGTCGATGGGCTTCAAGACGTTCGGTTTCGGGGGCGGACGCGCGGATGTCTGGGTCCCCGACGAGACCTACTGGGGGTCCGAGCGAACCTGGCTCGGCGACGAGCGCTACAGCGGCGACCGGGACCTCGCGAATCCGTTCGGGGCGGTCCAGATGGGCCTCATCTACGTGAACCCGGAGGGGCCGAACGGCAAGCCCGATCCGCTGGCGGCGGCCAGGGACATCCGTGAGACCTTCCGCCGCATGGCGATGGACGACGAGGAGACCGTGGCGCTCATCGCCGGCGGACACACGTTCGGCAAGACCCACGGCGCCGCCGCCGCGACCAACGTCGGTCCCGAGCCCGAGGGCGCCCCCCTCGAGGAGCAGGGCCTCGGCTGGAGAAACAAGTACGGCACCGGCAAGGGGCGCGACGCGATCACCAGCGGCATCGAGGTCATCTGGTCCTCCACGCCGACGAAGTGGAGCAACAGCTTCTTCGCGAACCTGTTCGGCTACGAGTGGGAGCTGACCAAGAGCCCGGCCGGCGCGAACCAGTGGACGGCGAAGGGCGGCAAGGGCGCCGGCACGATCCCGGATGCCCACGACCGCTCGAAGCGGCACGCGCCGACCATGTTGACCACCGACCTCTCGCTGCGCTTCGATCCGGCCTACGCGAAGATCTCGCGACGATTCTTCGAGCACCCGCAGGAGTTCGCCACCGCCTTCGCCAAGGCGTGGTTCAAGCTGACCCACCGGGACATGGGGCCGGTCTCCCGATACCTCGGCAAGCAGGTGCCGAAGGAGCCGCAGATCTGGCAGGACCCGGTTCCCCGGGCGACGCACAAGCCGATCGGACCGAAGGAGATCGACGCCCTGAAGAAGAAGATCCTCGCGTCGAAGCTGTCGGTCTCCCAGCTGGTCTCGACCGCCTGGGCGTCGGCGGCCACGTTCCGGGGCACCGACAAGCGGGGCGGCGCCAACGGCGCGCGCGTCCGGCTCGCGCCGCAGAAGGACTGGGCGGTCAACCAGCCGGCCGAGCTGGCGAAGGTGCTCGCGACCCTCGAGGAGATCCGGAAGGGATTCAAGAAGCCGGTCTCGATGGCCGACCTGATCGTGCTGGGCGGTTGCGCGGCGGTCGAGCAGGCGGCGAAGAAGGCCGGCGTCGGCGTCAAGGTGCCGTTCGCCCCGGGGCGCACCGACGCGTCGCCGGAGATGACCGACGCGGAGTCGTTCGCCGTGCTCGAGCCGAAGGCGGACGGGTTCCGCAACTACTCCGCGCACGGGGCCCGTTGCCCGGCGGAGCATCTGCTGATCGCGCGGGCGACTCTCCTGACCTTGAGCGCTCCCGAGATGACCGTCCTCGTGGGCGGCCTGCGGGTCCTGAACGCGAACCATCGGCAGTCGCCGCTCGGGGTGTTCACCCGGCGACCCGGCACGCTGACCAACGATTTCTTCGTGAACCTGCTCGACATGGGGACGACCTGGAAGCCGACCTCCGAATCCGCCGAGACGTTCGAAGGTCACGATCGCAAGACCGGGGCGCTCAAATGGACCGGCAGCCGCGTCGACCTCGTTTTCGGATCGAACTCGGAGCTGCGCGCCTTCGCGGAGGTCTACGCGTGCGCCGACGCACAGAAGAAGTTCGTGCACGACTTCGTGGCCGCGTGGGCGAAGGTCATGAATCTCGATCGCTTCGACCTCGCCTGATCCGCCCCGGAGGGCCTCCCGTGGCGCCGGCGCGGCGGCGGGGGCGGGGAGCCGGGTGAGTCCCCCCGCCGGAACTCCCGTCGTCGAGTTGCGCTCGGTCGCGAAGCGGTACGGCGGCGGGGTCGAGGCGCTCCGGGAGACGTCGCTGACGCTCGGACGGGGAGTCAGCGTCCTTCTCGGCCCGACCGGATGCGGCAAGTCGACCTTGCTGCGTCTTCTGACCGGACTCGCCCGCCCGAGCGCGGGCGAGGTGCGGCTCTGGGGCCAGGTGCTGACGCCGCGGACGATCGGACCCCTGCGCCGGCGGATCGGCTACGTCATCCAGGAGGGCGGGCTGTTCCCGCACCTGACCGCGGCCGCGAACGTCACGCTCGCGGCGCGCTACGTCGGCTGGGACGGCGGGCGGATCGCGCGCCGGCTCGACGAACTGATCGCGCTGACCCACTTTCCGCCCGACGGAATGACCCGGTTCCCGGCGCAGTTGTCGGGGGGCCAGCGCCAGCGGGTCAGCCTGATGCGCGCCCTCATGCTCGGGCCCGAGCTGATCCTCCTCGACGAGCCGCTCGGCGCGCTCGACCCGATGATCCGCGCGGAGCTGCGCGCCGACCTGCGCGCGATCTTCGCGGGTCTCGGACAGACCGTGGTGCTGGTGACGCACGATCTCGTCGAGGCGGCATTCTTCGCCGACCGGGTGTTCCTGCTCCGGGACGGCGCCGTCGTCCAGGAGGGCCGGTTCGAAGACCTGGTCGAGCGGCCGGCCGACGAGTTCGTCGTGCGGTTCGTCCGCGCCCAGAGCCGGCCCGGAGCGTCGCAATGAGCCGCGCCGTCGCGGGCCTCCTGCTCGCGGGCGTTGCCCTGGCCGCGGCGTGCCGCGCCGGGCGCGGCCCGGCGCCCGAGGTGCGCGTCGGCTCCAAGAAGTTCACCGAATCGGTGCTGCTCGGCGAGATCGTCACCCAGGTGCTGCGCGGCGCCGGGGCGCGCGTCGAGCACCGGGCGCAGCTGGGTGGCACGCAGGTCCTCTGGCACGCGCTGCTCGCGGGGGAGATCGACCTCTACCCCGAGTACACCGGGACGATCCGCGAGGACATCCTGCGCGACACCGCCCCCGGGGCGGACGACGCGGCGCTCCGGCGCGACCTCGCCGCGCGCGGCGTCGGCATGAGCGGCGTCCTCGGGTTCGACGACAGTTACGCGCTCGGGATGAAGGAGGACGAGGCGGCGCGGCGCGGCGTGACCCGGCTTTCCGACCTGCGCGGACTCCCGGGTCTGCGGCTCGCGTTCAGCGAGGAGTTCCTGCACCGGCGCGACGGATGGCCGGCGATCAAGGAGCGCTACGGCCTGCCGCAGGCCGACGTGCGCTCCCTCGATCACGACCTGGCGTATCGGGCGCTGCGGGCGGGCGACGTCGACGCGATCGACCTGTACACGACCGACGCCGAGATCCCGGCCTACGACCTGAAGGTCCTCGAGGACGACCTGGAAGTCTTCCCGAGATACCGCGCCGTGCTGCTGTATCGCCTCGACCTGCCGGAGCGTTCGGCGTCCGCGCTGGCGTCGCTCGCGGTCCTCGAGGGGCGGATCGCGGCCGCCGACATGCGGCGTCTCAACGCGCGGGTCAAGCTCGACCACGTTCCGGAGCCGGAGGTGGCGGCGGGATTCCTCGCCGCGGCGCTCGGGATGGAAGGGGCGACCCGGAGCGAGGGGAGGGCCAGGCGCGTCGGCCGCCGGGTCGCCGAGCACCTGGCGCTGGTGGCGGCGTCCCTCGCCGCCGCGATCCTGGTCGCCGTGCCGCTGGGCGTCGCCGCCGCGCGCCGCAGGAAAGCGGGCGCGGCGGTCCTGGCGGCGGCGGGCGTCCTGCAGACGATTCCTTCCCTGGCGCTCCTCGTCCTCCTGATCCCGCTGTGTGGCATCGGGGCGCTCCCCGCGGTCGTCGCGCTCTTCCTCTACAGCGTCCTGCCGGTCGTCCGGAACACCGCGACCGGGTTGAACGAAATCCCCGCGTCGCTCCTCGAATCGGCCGACGTTCTCGGCCTGTCGCCCTGGGCGAGACTTCTCCAGATCGAGCTGCCGCTCGCCTCGCCGTCGATCGTGGCGGGGGTCCAGACCGCTGCGGTCATCAACGTCGGGACGGCGACCCTCGGCGCGCTGATCGGCGCCGGTGGACTGGGACAGCCGATCCTCACGGGGATCCGGCTCGACGACCTGAGCCTGATTCTCGAAGGCGCGATCCCGGCCGCGCTCCTGGCATTGCTCGCCCAGGGATTGTTCGCCGCCGTGGGACGGCTCGTCGTCCCGAGAGGACTGCGCCTCCGACCCGACGCGTGATAGGCTTTCACGCACGCGACAGAGAGCAGTTTCGAGGTCCGCCTCTTCTTCTTCCGGGAGGCTCCATGCCGCACCTCGCATCGCCGGAGCGGGCGCTCCGGCAGGAGTCGAAAAGCCCGATCGATCGCGACCGGCTCGTCGCGCGCTACCGCTCCAACCGGGAGCGCTCCCGCCGCCTCTTCGAGCTCCTCGCGGACGAGGCGGCCCACTACAGCCAGCCGATCGCCTTCCGGCATCCGTTCGTCTTCTACGCGGGGCACGTCCCGGCGTTCAGCTTCAACACCCTGGTGCGGCGCGCCCTCGGAGGACCGAGCCTCGATCCGGCGCTCGAGGGGCTGTTCGCACGCGGCATCGATCCCCCGACCGATGCCGCGCCGACCGGGCGACCGGCCGCGCCCGACGCGGAGCGCAACCGTGAGCTCTGGCCGAGCCTCCCGGTAGTGCGGCAGTTCGCCGAGGCGGCGGACGCGCGGGTGATCGAGGCGCTGACCCGCGCCGACATCGACCGTCCTGGTCATCCGCTCCTCGACCGCGCCGAGGCGGCGTTCGTCATCCTCGAGCACGAAGCGATGCACCAGGAGACTCTTCTGTACATGCTGCACCGGCTGCCGCATCGGCAGAAGCGCGCGCCGCGGGACTACCGGCCGCGCGTCGACGGTGCGGTGCCGCGGCTCGACTGGATGGACATCGACGCGGGGCGCGCGACGCTCGGAGTCGACCGGTCCGAGGCGATCTACGCGTGGGACAACGAAGGCCCGCACCACACCGAAACGGTGGCCGCCTTCGCGATCGAGTCTTCGAACGTGACCAACGCCGCCTTCATGGAGTTCGTCGAGGCCGGCGGTTACCGCGACGCCGCGCATTGGAATCCGGCCGATCGGGACTGGGTGCGACGGGAGAGTCCCGGGCACCCGCCGTTCTGGGAGCGCCGTGACGACGGCTGGGGCTGGCGCGGACTGTTCGAGGCGATCCCGCTGCCACCCGCCTGGCCGGTCTACGTCAGCCATGCCGAGGCCGAGGCGTACGCGCGCTGGCGCGGCGCCCGCCTCCCGACCGAAGCGGAGTTCCAGCGCGCGGCCTACGGGACGCCCAGGGGAGAGGAGCGCCGGTTCCCGTGGGGCACCGCGGAGCCGGACCCCGCCCGCCACGGCCTCTTCGACTTCGCGCGCTGGGATCCGGCGCCGGCCGGCAGCCATCCCGCCGGCAGGAGCGCCTGGGGCGTCGACGATCTGGTCGGCAACGGCTGGGAGTGGACCAGCACGCCGTTCGCGCCCTTCCCGGGATTTCGGCCGCAGGCCACCTATCCGGAATACTCCGCCGACTTCTTCGACGGCGAGCACTTCGTGCTGAAGGGGGCCTCGCCGGCGACGGCGCGCGAGCTTCTCCGCCCGACCTTCCGCAACTGGTTCCGGCCCCGCTATCCGTTCGTCTACGCGGCGTTCCGCTGCGCCAGGAGCCGCGCGTGATCCGGACGACGCTGTCGCCGCCGGCACCGGCCGCCGCCGTCCCGGTCGCGGGGTTCGCCGCGGATGTCCGGCACTTCCTGACCGAGCAGCCGCGCCAGCTTCCATCCCGCTACCTGTACGACGCGGTCGGCTCGGCCCTCTTCGAAGTGATCTGCGTGCTGCCCTGGTACCCGCTGACCCGCGCCGAGATGCGCCTCCTCGATCG
>DATKFL010000350.1:0-2239 GCA_035511355.1 Dongiaceae bacterium | reverse complement strand
GGCATGCCGCGGCGCACGAAGGTGTCGAGGTGGTTGAGCCCGGCGGCGCGCACCGCCACCAGCACTTCGCCGGGACCGGGGATCGGGATCGGCCGCTCGACCAGCTCCAGGACTTCGGGGCCGCCGTGCCGCGGCACGACCACGGCGCGCATCGAGCCGGCCGGCGCCGCGGTCACGCGGTTCAACGTCCCGCGAAGCGGGGCGGCCGCTTCTCGAGATAGGCGGCGAGCCCTTCGCGCGCGTCGGCGGAGGTGAACAGCTGCTGCTGCAGCTCGCGCTCGAGCGCCAGCGCCTCGGCGAACGGGATCTCGGCGCCGCTCACGACGGCGCGCTTGATCCGTCCGACGGCGAGCGCCGCCTTGGCCGGGGGGCAGAAGCCGCGCGCGTAGGTCAGGACCTGGCCCATGAAGTCGTCCCCCTCGACGACGCGGGTCAGAAGACCGAGCCCGAGCGCCTCGTCGAAGCCGAACGTCCTGCCCTCGATCATCAGTTCGAGCGCCTTCGCCCGCCCGACGAGGCGCAGCAGGCGCTGCGTGCCGCCGGTCCCGGGAAGGACGCCGAGTGCGACCTCCGGGAGACCGATTTTGCCGCCGTCCTTGCGCGCGAGACGCAGGTCGCAGGCCATCGCCACCTCGAGGCCGCCGCCGACGCAGTGCCCGTTGATCGCCGCGATGACCAGCTTGGGCGTCTGCTCCAGGCGCTGCAGGGTTTCGTTCGCGTGCAGGCAGAAGGCGTACTTGAATGCCGGCGTGACGCTCTCGAGCATCCGGATGTCGGCGCCGGCGCAGAAGAACTTCCCGCCGGCGCCGGTCAGGACGATGACGTGCACCGACTCGTCCATGCGCGCGTCGAGGACGGCGGCGTCGAGCGCCCGCAGCATGTCGTACGAGTAGCAGTTGGCCGGCGGGTCGGTCAGGGTGAGGACGGCGACGCCGTCGTCGACGCGGGCCTGCACGAGGGCGTCGGTCACGCCCGAACCCTCAGGAGAGATCGACCCAGACCGACTTCGTCCGGGTGTACTCGAGGAGACCCTGACGGCCCAGCTCGCGGCCGTACCCGCTCTCCTTGACGCCGCCGAACGGCATGGCGTTGTCGTACAGGCCGTAGGTGTTGATCCAGACCGTGCCGGCCTGGAGCAGGCGCGCGGTCTTGTGCGCCAGCTTGATGTCCTTCGTCCAGACCGCCGCCGCGAGACCGTACGGCGAGTCGTTCGCCGCGCGCACGACCTCGTCGACGTCCTTGAAGCGGATGACCGACAGGACCGGGCCGAAGATCTCCTCGCGCGCGATCGTCATGTTCGACTGCACGTCGGTGAAGATGGTCGGGCGGACGAAGTACCCCTTGCCGGCCGGTCGCTCTCCGCCGCAGACCAGCCGCGCCCCCTCGGCGCGGCCCTTCTCGACGTAGCCGAGCACCTGCTTCATCTGCGCTTCGCTCACCTGGGGACCGAGGCGGGTCTTCGGGTCGAGCGGGTCCCCCTGCGTCAGCTTGCCCACCTGGGCCTGCAGCCGGTCGACGAAGGCGTCGTGCAGCGCCTCGTGCAGGAACAGCCGCGAGCCGGCGGTGCAGACCTCTCCCTTGTTGAAGAAGATGCCGTTGCTCGCGCCGCGCACCGCCAGGTCGAGGTCGGCGTCCGGGAAGACGATGTTCGGCGACTTGCCGCCCAGCTCGAGCGTCAGCCGCTTCAGCGTCACGCTCCCGCGCCGCATGATGTCGCGCCCGACCTCGGTCGACCCGGTGAACGAGATCTTGCCGACGCGCGGATGATCGACGAGCGCCGCCCCGGCCACGGTGCCGCGTCCCGGGACGACGTTGAGCACGCCGGGCGGGAGCCCCGCCTCGGCGGCGAGTTCCGCGAGCCGGAGCGCGGTCAGGGGAGTCTCGCGCGCCGGCTTCAGCACGACCGTGTTGCCCGCGGCGAGCGCCGGCGCCGCCTTCCAGGCGGCCATCAGGATCGGGAAGTTCCAGGGCGTGATCGCGCCGACGACGCCGATCGGCTCCCGCAGCGTGTAGTTGAGGCTGGCCGCGCGCACCGGCACCACCTCGCCCTCGATCTTGCTGGCCCACCCGGCGAAGTAGCGGAAGCACTCGGCCGCCATCGGCACGTCGACGCGGCTGGAATCGCCGATCGTCTTCCCCTGGTCGATCGTCTCGAGGCGCGCCATCTCCGGGAGGTTCGCGTCAATCAGGTCGCCGATCTTCCAGAGGATGCGGCCACGATCCGACGCCGACATCTTCC
>DATKFL010000349.1:0-2901 GCA_035511355.1 Dongiaceae bacterium | reverse complement strand
GCACCCGCACGTCGGCCTTGAACGTGCGCGCGCCGCCCAGGCGCTGGTATTCGCGCTCCTGCAGGACGCGCAGGAACTTCGCCTGGACGGCCGGGCTCATCTCGCCGACCTCGTCGAGAAACAGCACGCCCCGCTCGGCCTGCTCGATCCGCCCGGGGCGCGCGACCGCGGCGCCCGTGAACGCCCCCTTCTCGTGGCCGAAGAGCTCCGACTCCAGGAGCGTATCGGGCAGGGCGGCGCAGTTGATCGCCACGAACGGCCCCTTCGCCCGGGGCGAGCCGCGATGGATGAGGCGCGCCACCACCTCCTTGCCGGTGCCCGATTCCCCGGTCAGGAGAACCGTCGTCTCGGTCGGTGCGACCTTGGCCGCGTAGGTGAGCACCTCCTTCCAGGCCTTCGACTCGCCGATCACCTGGCGGGGGCCTCGGGTCGTCTCCAGCTCGTTGCGGAGCGCCTCGACGTGCTCCTCGAGCCGGGCGGCGCGTTGGCGCGCTTCGGCTCCGCGCCGTTCCTCTTCCGCCAGCCTCTGATGTGACATCAGGAGGCTCACGTGATCGGCCACGCGGCGCGCGACCACGACATCCTCGTCGGAATACTGGTGGGGTGTCCGGGAGGCGAAACCGAGGGTCGACAGGCGGCCGTCGAGGCGAAGCGGGATCTTGAGGATCGACCGGGTGGTGTGCGTCTGACACCTCCGGCGCTGTTCCGCGCTCAACGACGGCTCCGCCTCGACGTCGGAGAATAACAAGTATTCCTTGCCCGGGAGACTCAGATCTCCCTCTCCGGCCGGAATCGTGGTCGGGAAGCCGGAGAGCGGCTCACCGGAGATGGCGTCCACGGTGACTTCGCGGCGATCGGGATCCAGCGTCGTCAGCACCAGCCGGTCGTGCGGCAGCACCGGCCGGACGATTTCCGACACCCGATTGAAGATGGCGCGCACATCGAGCGCCTGCGCCAGCGCCGGGATGAGCGCGTCGAGCGCCTCCAGCCGCCTCCGCCTGAGCAGATCGAGGTTGTGCAGCCGCTCGTGTTCGAGGGCCAGGCCGAGGAGGCTGGAGATCGGCCGCAGCGCCTCGACGTGATCCTCCGTGAAGGCGTCCGCACGCCGCGACCAGACCGACACCGCACCGGAGAGCTGATCACGCCGCAGGAGCGGTGCCCGCAGGCCCGAGCGGTAGCCGCTGTCGAGGATCAGAGCGTCGTATGCGAATCGCCGGTCGAGGGTGCGCTCCGCGTCCTCGATACGGACGATCGTTCCGGGCCGAATCCGCAGCTCCGGAGAGAAGTCGTCGGGGTTGAATCCCTGCGGCGTGCCCTTGAGGTCCCCCACGACCGCGTAGACCGACCAGACATCCTGCGCCTCCAATCGCCCCATCCCCATCATGTCGAACGGCAGGACGGTGGCGGCGGTCTCGGCGACGCGCGCAAAGACCTCCTTCAGCTCGAGACTCTCGGCCACGATGCGGGAAATTCGGGCCAGCGCGCTTGCCAGCGGGTCGGGCGGCATGGGTTCCCTGATCGAATCAATCGGCATGATAGCACTCGCAGGACGCGACACCCTCGCGAGCCGCGCGACTGATCGCATTCGCGCACCTGTCTGATTCCGTGCAGACCAGACACCACCGGCCGCGACACGCTGGTGGCGGCAGCCGCACGACGAACCGCAGCTCCGTCAGCGTCTTAGTCGATCTCCCCGAACACCGCCAGGCCCCTGGCACGCGGCGTGAAGTGGCGCGCCGCGAGCAGGAGGTTGGCGATGTCACAACAGCACGCAGGGCAACAAGTCGGATGGTCGGCGGGCGAGGTTCGCGGAGGTGTCGTCGTGAAGCGCAACGCGGCCGGCGGTGGTCCGGGCGCTGGCCTGGGGCTCGTCTTGAGTGGCGGCGGAGCGCGCGCCGCCTACCAGGTCGGCGTCCTTCGGGGCCTGGCGCGCTGGCTCCCGGACCTGCGCTTCGACGTCATCACCGGCGTGTCGGCCGGCGCCATCAACGCCATCTACCTCGCGGCGCGGCCGGGACCGCTCGCCCGCGACGTCGAGGAATTGAAGGAGGTCTGGCGGCGCCTGTCTCTCGAGGACGTCATGCGCGTCGACGCCGCGTCGCTGTGGCGCAATGTCGCCCGTTGGGGCGCACGACTGGTGTCGGGCGGCGGTCGTCTGGCGCCGCCGGTTCAAGGCCTGGTCGACACCACGCCGCTCCGGCGGCTGCTCGAGCGGGTGATTCCGGAGGATGATCGCGGCGAGATCGCGGGCCTCGAGGACAACGTGATCCAGGGCCGGCCCAGGGCGGCGGCTGTTTCGACCCTCGACTATGCCACCGGCCAGACCGTGACCTGGGTCGCCGGCGCCGGCGCCGCGAGCTGGAGTCGGCCGCTCCGGCGGAGCGCAACGGCCCGGCTCACGATCGATCACGTCCTCGCCTCCGCCGCCTTGCCGATCCTTTTTCCGGCTGTGCGCCTGGGAGGGCACTGGCACGGCGACGGCGGCATCCGCCAGTCGGCGCCGTTGTCCCCCGCCCTCCATCTCGGCGCCCGCCGGATCCTGGCGATCCCGACCCGCCACGCGAACTCTCTCGTCGAGCCCGACCCCTCGCAGGCCGCCCGCTATCCCCCGCCCGCCCAGATCCTCGGGCAGATGATCGACGCTGCGTTCCTCGATGCCGTGGACGAGGACGCCTTCCACCTGGAACGCTCGAACGACTTCCTGCGCGCGCTGCCACCTGGTCAGCGGCACGGCTACCACCCGATCGACCTCGCGGTCATCCGCCCGTCCCAGGACCTCGGCCGGATCGCCGCGCAGTACGAGCCGCGCCTGCCGCGCGCCTTCCGCTTCCTGACCCGCAGCCTCGGGACCCGCGGCGCCTCGAACGCCGACTTCCTGAGCCTCCTTCTGTTCGTCCCCGA
>DATKFL010000348.1:0-3589 GCA_035511355.1 Dongiaceae bacterium | reverse complement strand
CCGTCGCCAGGAGCCGCTCGGCGGGCGGCGCGTCGGTCGCGCCGAACCAGCCGGGACGGGTGTCCGGCTCCCACCGCGGCGCGCCGATCCCCGAGACCGCCGGCAGGAAATGCACCCGTCGGCGCCGCGCGCCGGGGTCCGCGCCGATCGCCTGGTCGAGCCGCGCCGTCGGGATCGACAGCCCGAGCCGCCGCTCGGCCCAGTCGATCGCCGTGGCGGCGGCGTTCACCGTCCCCTCGACCGCGAAGGCGGCGTGGTACCCGCCCGGACCCGGCGGCTCCCCCGGGCGCCTGTGGCGCGAGGTCACCAGGCTCGTGAGCAGTCCCGGCACCCGCACCGGCCGCGAGCCGGTGCGCCTCAGGACGAACGCCCCCGATCCGTAGTTGATCGCCACGTCGCCGGCGCGCCGGCAGAGAAGCCCCTCGAGCGCCGCCTGTTGATCGCCGGTCACCGCGGCCAGCCGCAGCCGCCGTCCGGCGGCGTCGAGGGTCGCCTCCGAGGCCGAGACCACCGGCACGAGCGCGGGAAGCGCGGGCGCGTCGCACAGCGCGCGCGCGCCGAGCAGCGTGCACAGCTCCGGATCCCAGGCGAGGTCGTCGAGCCGCATGAGGAGCGTGCGCTGGGCGTTCGCGTGATCGACGGCGTAGACCGCGCCCTGGGTGAGATGCCAGACGAGCCAGGTGGAGAGCGTCCCCCAGAGCGCGCGCCCCGAGGCCACCGCGCGCCGCAGGCGCGGGTCGCGATCGAGGAGGAGCCCCGCCTTCGGCCCGGCGTAGTGCGGCGAGAGGCGCAGCCCGGTGCGCGCCGCGATCCGCTCCGACAATCCGGGCAGCCGGCGCGCGAGCATCGCGCAGCGCCGCGCCGCCCGCGTGTCCTGCCAGGAGAGCGCCGGCGTCAGCGCCCGCCCGGTGTCGCGGTCCCAGAAGAGGAGCGTCGATCGCTGCGTGGCGATGCCGAGCGCGGCGCCGCGCGCCGGCACCCTGCGGGCGGCGTCGTCGAGGACGGCGCGCGTCGCGCGCAGCAGTTCGGCCGGGTCATGCTCGACCCGCCCGCCGCCCGGACGGCGAGTGCCGAAGCGGCGCCGCGCCACGCGCCGCGTGCGGCCGCGCTCGTCGAGCACGAGCGCCTTGGCGCTCGAAGAGCCGATGTCGAGACCGATCCAGATGGCCGCCTCCCGCGACAGGTCCGCTAGAATACGCCCTCCGGCCGCGGGTCGAACCGGCCGACGACGAGGTCGCTGCCCCCGCATGCCGCCCACCGCCCCGCCCTCGCACCAGGGACTCGCGCGCCTGCCGGCCGTCGTCCTGCTCGCCGCGGTCGCGGCGCTGGCGCTTCTCTTCGGCCTCGGTCGCTCCGACGTCTACAACCCGGACGAGCCGCGCGAGGTCGAGATGAGCCGCGAGATGCACGCCACCGGCGATCTCCTGGTGCCGCGCCTCAACACCGAGCCGTTCCTCGAGAAGCCGCCGCTGTTCTACTGGCTCGTGGTCGCGGCCTACCGGGCCACCGGCGGGCCGAACGAGACGGCGGCGCGGCTGGTGCCGGCGATCGCCGGGCTGCTCACGGTGCTGTGCACCTTCTTCCTGGCGCGCGCTCTCCTCGGCGAATCGGCGGCGCTTCTCGCCGGTCTCGTTCTCCTGACCGGGTTCGAGTTCTTCTACATCTCGCGCCGCTCGATGATCGACATGCCGCTGACCCTCGCCACCACGATGGCCGGGCTCGGGATGCATCGCGCTCTCTCGGGGGCGCGGCGGCGCGGCGCGTGGCTCCTGGTCGCCTACGCCGGGTTCGCGCTCGCGCTGCTGTTCAAGGGGATCGTCGGCGCCGGACTCCCGGGGATGATGCTCCTCGCCTGGATGGTCGCGCGGCGCGACGGACGGGCCGTTCTGCGCCTCGGCATGATCCCGGGGATCCTCGCCGCGTTCGTGCCGGTGGCGCTCTGGGTGTGGCGGCTCGGGGAGCGGCTCGGCCCGGAGGCGGTGCGCGAGTTCGTCCTGGTGAACAACGTCATGCGGTTCACCGGCGGGGCGGCGAAGGGGCACGACAATCCGTTCTGGTACTACCTCCCGACCCTCCTGACCGACCTCGCCCCCTGGTCGATCGTCCTGCCGTTCGCGCTGGTCGCCGCCTGCGGCGCCGCGGCGCGCCGCCGGCCGGAGGTGCGCGATCCGTTGCTCGCCTTCGCGCTGCCGCTCCTGTTCCTGTCGATCGCATCGACCAAGCGGGGCATTTATCTCCTGCCGATCTACCCGTACGCCGCGATCCTGATCGCCTGGTATCTGTGCGGGGGCGCCGCGACCGGGGAGGCGGCGGCGTCCGGCGCCCCGGGCGGCGCACCGCGGCCGCGCAGCCGCCGGGTCGCGTTGCATCTTCTGTGGGGCGCCGCTACGGTCGTCGTGGTCGCCGGTCTGGCGCTGTTCGTCATGGCGCGCCCGGGCGCGTGGCTGCTCGCCGCGCTGTACGCCGCGGTCGCCGCGTGGCCCCTGGTTCTCGGGTTCCGCGCCGCGCGTGCCGGCGCCGGGCGGCGTCTCGGGCTCGGTGTCGCGGCGGCCGCCGCGATCGCCTTCGTCACGACGCTCGCCGGTTCGATCCCCGCGGTGGTGAACCGCGACGTCACCGCCCGCCCGGCGGGCGAAACGCTCGCCGCCTTCGCCTCGGGTGGCGACCGGATCGCCCTCTATCGGTTCCACCAGGGGATGATGGGCGGCTTCCTCTTCTACTCGGAACGGACCTACCCGAACCTGCGCACGCCGCAGGCGCTCGAAGCGCATCTGCAGTCGGACGAGCCGGGCGGCTCGCGCGCGCTGGTGCTGATCAAGGCGGACGACTTCGACGAGGCGGCGGCCGCGCTGCCGTTCAAGGTGGTCGAGGCACGCCGCTTCACGAGTCGACGACTGCCGGGCGCCTCCGGATCGGGCGATTTTCTCCTCGTCGTCCGCCCGCTCGCGCCCTCGGACGAGACGCCGCCCCCCGGCGCGCCGCGTCCCGAGACCCCCGCCCGGAACGCGCCGTCTCCCAATACCGCCTCCCGAATCGGGTCGCCCCCGTATAATGAGCCGCCCAAGGGGGGTAGGTGAGCCGTCCCGTTCCCGACATCTCGGTCGTCATCCCGGTCCACAACGAAGAGGGCAACCTCGAGACGCTGCACCGCCGTCTCGACGCGGTGCTGCGCCGCATGGGCCGCCCGTACGAGATCGTCTACGTCGACGACGGCAGCCTCGATCGGAGCGCCGCGATCCTGATGGAGTTCCGGCGCCAGGCGCCCGATCGAATCGTGGTCGTGCGCCTGTACCGCAACTACGGACAGTTCCGCGCCATCAACGCCGGCTTCGAGCGGGTGCGCGGCGCCCTGGTCGTCACCCTCGACGCGGATCTGCAGAACCCGCCCGAAGAGATCCCGCGCCTCATTGCGAAGATGGAGGAGGGGGACTACGACATCGTCAACGGCTGGCGCCGGAACCGGCAGGATTCGATGTTCCGCCGCGCCGCGTCGCGCCTGGCCAACAAGATGGCGGCCGCGCTGACCGGCGTCCGGATGCGCGACTACGGCTGCATGCTGCGCGCCTACCGGATCGAGCTGGTGCGCCAG
>DATKFL010000347.1:0-9112 GCA_035511355.1 Dongiaceae bacterium | reverse complement strand
CGAGCCGACAAGGGCGACCGCAATCGCGTCGGGGTAGCCGTGATCCTTCACCGCCTTCGCGACCTCCGAGATCGGCCGCGCGAGATCGGGGGTGTGCGGGCCGACCAGGTGCGGCTCGAGGGCCGAGAGGTCGATCGTGATCACCCGCTCGTAGTACTTCTCCGGCGCCGCCTCGACCTCGGGATCCGGGACGAGCAGCGCGGCGTGCCGGCGGGCGAGGTCGGCGAGGGCGGCGCGGCCGGTCGCGCGGAGGTAGGCCTCCATCCGATCGTCGAACGGGAAGATCGACGTCGTCGCGCCCAGCTCCGCGCCCATGTTGGTGATCGTCCCCTTGCCGGTGCAGGAGATGCTGCGGGCGCCGGGGCCGAAGTACTCGATGATCCGGTTCGTGCCGCCCTTCACGGTCAGGACGCCGAGCACCTTGAGGATGACGTCCTTCGGCGCGGTCCAGCCCTGGAGCGCGCCGAGGAGCCGCACGCCGATCGTCTTCGGGTAGAGCACCTCCCACGGGAAGTCGGCCATCACGTCGACCGCGTCGGCGCCGCCGACCCCGACCGCCGCCATCCCGAGACCGCCCGCATTGGGGGTGTGCGAGTCGGTGCCGATCATGAGGCCGCCCGGGAAGGCGTAGTTCTCCAGCACGACCTGATGGATGATGCCGGCGCCCGGGCGCCAGAAGCCGATGCCGAAGCGCGCGCTCGACGAGCGCAGGAACTCGTAGACCTCCTGGTTTTCGCTGAGCGCGGCGGCGAGGTCGGGTCCGACGCCGGCGCGCGCCTGGATCAGGTGGTCGCAGTGCACCGTCGTCGGCACCGCGACCCGTTCGCGACCCGCCTGCATGAACTGCAGGATCGCCATCTGCGCGGTGGCGTCCTGCATCGCCACCCGGTCGGGGCGGAGCATGAGGTAACTTTTCCCGGCTTCGAGGTCCTGGTGCTCCGGGTCGTTGAGATGCCCGAGGAGGATCTTTTCCGACAGGGTGAGCGGCCGCTTCAGGCGGCGGCGGACGACGGCCAGGCGACGTTCGAGCGCGGCGTAAACACCCTCCACGAACTGCGGCGTGCTGTCGATCGAGTCCATGCGCGGTCTCCGATCGCGAGTATATACTCCGCCCGTGCGCAACCCCTACGTCCCGGAAACCCTTGAAGGCTGGGCGGTCCTGCACCAGATGTTCCGAGTGCGCTGGCCCACCTGGAAGGCGCTGCCGCCGGAGCGCCGGCGCGGCATCGCCGCCGAGGCCGCGGCGGCGTTCGAGGCGATGCCGAAGGGGCCGGAGGGATCGACCGCGCTCGTGACGCTGCTCGGCCACAAAGGCGATCTGATGTTCCTGCACTTCCGGCGCGACTTCGAGCACCTCGCCGAAGCGGAGCAGAAGGTGGCGCAGACGGCGCTGCACGATCACCTCGAGCCGACGACGTCGTACGTGTCGATCGTCGAGCTGGGCCTCTACGACATGACCGGGAAGCTGCACGACGAGCTGGCGGGACGCGGCCTGACCCCCGGCAGCGACGACTACAACCGCGCCTTCGACGTCGAGATGGGCAAGCAGCGCGACCGGATGATCGGCCGGCTCTTCTGCGAGGTGCCGGCGCGCCGGCACGTCTGCTTCTATCCGATGGACAAGCGACGCGGCGAGGTCTGGAACTGGTACGCCGTGCCGTTCGAGAAGCGCGCCGCGATGATGCGCGAGCACGGCTTCGTCGGGCGCGAGTACACCGGACAGGTCACCCAGGTGATCAGCGGCTCGGTCGGGCTCGACGACTGGGAGTGGGGGGTCGATCTCTTCGCCGACGACCCGCTGGTCTTCAAGAAGCTGATTTATGACTTGAGGTTCGACGAAGGGAGCGCGCGCTACGCCGCCTTCGGCCCGTTCTATGTCGGGCTGCAGTTCCCGGCGCGCGAGCTGCCCGCCTTCCTCGAAGGGCGCGTCCCGGCGTTTCCCTAGGAAACCTCACCCGCCGCCGCGTCGCGCGCGGCGACCTCCGCCAGTGCCGCCCGGCCGCCGCGCGTGATCGGCGCGCCGTGGGCGAACGCGACCACGTCGAAGGAGCCTTCGAGGATGCGCCGCAGGCTGCGGCGCGCCCCCTCCGGATCCGGGAGATAGTCGGGCCGCAGGTGCCGCACCATGCCGTCCGCCTGCCGCAGCAGGAGGTCCCCGAGGAAGACCAGACCCGGCCCGACCGCGAGGAAGAGCACGTGATGCGCCGGATCGGGCCCGGGGGCGTGCACCGCCTGCAGGCCGCCCGGCAGGCGATCGCCCTCGGCATATTCGAGGTCGGGGAGTTCCAGGAGGCCCTTCGCGCCGCGCGGCGCCCGGACCTTCACATCGCTCGCGCGGCGCAGGCGCCAGGCGGAGCGCTGGTGATGCGGCGTCGTCAGCACGATCGCCGCGATGCGACCGATCGACGCGAACGCCGACTCGGCGAGCGGCAGCGGGTCGATCAGGATCGCCCCGTCGGGTGACGCGACGACGTAGGCATCGCTCCGGGTCTCGATCCGCTCGTCTTCGAGGTGGTAGTGGGTCACGCCCGGGACGAGCGTGTCGATCGAGGTGGCGTGCGCGCGCGGTTCGCTCATGAAGTTCTCCTGGAGGGCCGGATCGGACGCCTCCACTTTACATCGCACCGGTGTCGCGTCAGGATGGGCGCCCACCGCGGGACGATGCGCGGAGCGAGGTGATCCCGATGCGAAACTCCCCGAACCACGCGGCCGCCGCCGCGGCGGCTCTGTCCCTTCTCGCCCTGGCGTGCGGCGGAAAAACCGAAGCGCCCCCCTCCGCCGCGTCGCCCGCGTCGACGTCGCCGCCGGCGGGCGGCGCCGGGACCGCGGACGGCGGCGGCGCGAGCGCCGGCGGCGTCGCCGACGGCGCGTCGATCGGCACCGCCGCGATCGCGGGCCGGGTCACCTTCACCGGCACCGCCCCGCCCCGCCGGAAGATCGTGATGGGCGCCGACGCCGCCTGCCACAAGCCGGGGTCGGGTGACACCCTTTCCGATGACGTGATCGTCGGTGGCGACGGGGAGTTGAAGAACGTCTGGGTGCGGGTGGTCTCCGGTCTCGAGGGGAAGGTGTTCGCGCCGCCGTCGGCGCCGGCGGAGATCGATCAGGCCGGCTGCTTCTTCTCGCCACACGTTCTCCTGGCACGCGCCGGCCAGCCGATCCTGTTCCACAACTCCGACGCGACGCTGCACAACATCAACGCGCTGGCGAAGGTGAACCGCGGCTTCAACCTGTCCCTGCCGAACGCCGGGATGTCGGTGACCCGAAGCTTCGCCAAGCCGGAGGCGGTGCGCCTGAAGTGCGACGTGCACGCCTGGATGAGCGCCTGGATCGTGGTGCACGACGCGCCGTTCCAGGCCCTGAGCGGCGACGACGGCCGGTTCGCGATCGAGGGGCTGCCGGCCGGCACCTACGGCATCGAGGCCTGGCACGAGCGCCTCGGCACGTCGCGGCAGGAGATCACGATCGCCGACGGCGAGCGCAAGGAGCTCGGGTTCGCGTTCAGCGCGCCGGCCCGCTGAGCGGGAGCCCCGGCGCGCCGCCCGGAGCAGGTCTCAGCCGCGCAGCGCGCGCGCCATCTTGATGGCGTGCTCGACGCCGCGCTCCTGGCGGAGCGCCATGACGCGCGCCTTCTTGCGGGGCGGCAGGTTGCGGATGAGACCCATGTAGCGCCCCTGCAGCCGGAGCGCGCGGGTGACCGGGCGGCGCGACGCGGGGCGCTCGCCGGGGGCCACGTGGATCGAGGTGACGTCGCGAGCCAGCCGGCGCAAGCCGAGGGTCAGCATGCGCAGGCCTTCCTCGATATCGTTCATCGCCCGCACCGAGCGGGCGCCATTCAGACGACGAGCCATCGGAAACCCTCCTCTGGGCCGCCTCAGACCGCGGGAACCGAGGTCTTGCGCGGCGGATTGAAGAACGGCATCGGGACCACGCGCGCGGCGGCGCGCAGGCGCGTCGCCTCGACCGTGAACTCGAACTCGAGCGGGGTGCCGGGCGCGGCCAGATCGGCCTCGACCGTGGCGATCGCGATCATCTTCTTGAGGGTCGGCGACCAGGTGGTGGAGGTCGCCTTGCCGACCTGCTTGCGACCGCGGTAGACCGGCACCGATTCGCGCGACGCGGCCGCCGGCACCGACGGGGTCAGCCCGAACTTCGCGGCCAGCCCCTCGACCGACATCCAGTCCAGCTCGAGACCGGCGAGGCGGCGCGACGGACCGCCGCGCCGCAGCTCCTCGCGGAGCGCCGCCTGCCCGACGAAACTCCCCTTGTCGACGTTGACCAGCCGGTCCCACCCCAGCTCGTAGGGCGACGACTTCTGGTCCTCGATCATCGCGCGGCGGCAGGAGACGTAGTCGATCTCGAGGAGCAGCAATCCGGCCTCGATGCGCGCCACGTCGAGCGCCAGCATGCCGACCGGGCGGATGCCGTAGCCCCGGCCGACCTCCATCAGGCGATCCCACACTTTCACGGCGTCGGCCCAGGGCATGAAGATCTCGTAGCCGAGATCGCCGGTGTAGCCGTTGCGCGAGATGGTCACCGGCACGCCGGCGATCGTGCCCCGGGTTGCGCGGAAGTAGCGCAGCGGGGCGATCTCCGCCTCGGCCGCCGCCTGCAGGAGACGCGCCGACGTCGGTCCCTGGAGCGCCAGCGCCGCGAACTGCCCCGAGACGTCCTCGACCGTCGCCTCGAGCCCGTCGGCGTTCTCGCGGATCCAGAGGAGACTCGGGTCGGCCGCGGTCCAGCGCCAGGTCGTCTCGTCGAGGCGCGTGACCGTGCCGTCGTCGATCACCTTGCCGTGCTCGTCGCACCAGGGCGCGTACACCACCTGGCCGATCGCCACCTTCGACATGTCGCGCGTGACGATCCGATCGACGAGCCGCCCCGCGTCGCGACCGCGCACGAGGTACTTGTACAGCGGCGAGATGTCGATGAGCCCCGCGGCGTTGCGCAGCGCGTTGTACTCGTGGTGGAAGTGGACCTCGTAACTGCTGACCGCATAGTAGCCCGACCACTCGCGGTAGCTGAGGCTGTCGCACAATGCCATCGTCCTGTCGTGGACGGCGGTCCCGGTCGGCACGCGGCGGTCTCCTTGTTGGGTCCGAGAAAGCGGGCATTATAGCCGCGCCCTCCGGGGCCTGCAACACGGGTCGCGATTGTCTTCAATGCGCGCGCCCGGACCTGCAATGAAGCGGCGCCACCAGCGACATTCCTTCGAAAGCATGTTTCACGATCGCGGACGAGGGCCCGCGTCCATTGATCGGCCCCGGCGCGTCGCGGTGGAGCGCGGCGCCCGGGCCCGCGCCGGCGCGCGCACCGCGCCGGCGGTCGCGCCGCGGCCGCCGCGAAACCCCTTGTGCCGGCCGGTCGGCCTCCGTAGAATGGCCGCCCGTTCACGCAACCGTCGTTTTGCAATGCGCACCGGGGGCGACGTGCGTCCCGGCGCGGAGGAGCAGGATGGCCACGAGGTACGACGCGATCATCATCGGCGGAGGCCACAACGGCCTGATCACGGCCGCCTACCTGGCGCGCGCCGGCAAGAAGGTCGTCGCCCTCGAGCGCCGCCACGTCGTCGGCGGCGCCGCGGTCACGGAAGAGGTCTTCCCCGGCTTCCGCTTCTCGGTCTTCTCGTACGTCGTGTCGCTCCTGCGCCCGGAGATCATCCGCGACCTCGACCTGCCGCGGCACGGCCTCGAGATCCTGCCGCTGGACGGCACCTTCACGCCGCTCCCGAACGACGACTACCTGTGGCGCATGGACGATCACGGCAGGAGCATCCGCGAGATCGCGCGCCACTCGCGCGCCGACGCCGAAGCCTACGAGGAGTTCGGCAAGGCGATGCCGGCCCTCTGCCGCTTCGTCCGCCCCATCCTGTCGATGCTGCCGCCCGATCCGGCGAAGCCCGACATGAAGGACCTGCTCAACCTTCTCTTCCTCGGCCGCCGCTTCCGCGCGCTCTCCGAGCGGGACCGCTACAACCTGGTCCAGCTGATGACGATGAGCGCCGCCGACTTCCTCGATCAGTGGTTCGAGACGCCGGCGCTCAAGGGGACGATGTCGGCCTCGGGGATCATCGGGACCTTCCTCGGCGTGCGCTCCCCCGGCACCGCCTACGTCCTGCTGCACCACTACATGGGCGAGATCGACGGCGCCTTCCGCGCCTGGGGGTTCAGCAAGGGCGGCACGGGCGGCGTGAGCAATGCCTGCGCGGCGGCGGCGAAGGCGCTCGGCGCCGAGATCCGCACCGAGGCCGGCGTGGCGCAGATCCTGACCGAGCACGGCAAGGCGGTCGGCGTGGTGCTCGAGAACGGCGACGAACTGCGCTCCGAGGTCGTGGCCTCGAGCCTCGACCCGCGCCTCACCTTCATGCGCCTCCTCAATCCGAAGAACCTGCCCGACGAGTTCGTCGCCGGGGTGAAGCAGTACAAGTTCCGCGGATCGTCCGGGAAGGTGAACCTGGCGCTCGACGGGCTGCCGGAGTTCAAGTGCATGCCGGGCGTCGGGCCGCAGTTGCGCGGCGCCATCTCGATCTCGCCGTCGATCGAGTACATGGAGCGCGCCTACGACGAGGCGAAGTACGGCGCCTTCTCGCGCCGCCCGTACATCGACTGCGTCATCCCGAGCCTGACCGATCCCTCGGTCGCGCCTCCGGGGAAGCACGTCATGTCCTGCTTCGTCCAGTACGCCCCGTACAAGTTGAAGGAGGGGCCCCAGGACTGGGATCGGCAGCGTGACGCGTTCGGCGACACCGTCGTCGACACGCTCTCGGAGTACATGCCGAACCTCAAGAGCCGCATCCTGCACCGCCAGGTCATGACTCCGCTCGACATCGAGCGGATCACCGGGCTGTCGGAAGGGAACATCTTCCAGGGCGAGCTGAGTCTCGAGCAGCTCTTCTTCCTGCGACCGGTCGCCGGCTACGCCCGCTTCCGGACGCCGGTGCGGAACCTCTACCTGTGCGGCTCGGCGGCGCACCCCGGCGGCGGCATCATGGGCGCCCCCGGCCGCCTCGCCGCGCTCGAAATGCTGAAGGACTGGAAGAAGGGGATCTCGTGAGCAGCGGCCGCAACGACGTCGTCATCCTGGGCGGCGGGCTCAATTCACTCGTCGCCGCCTGCGTTCTCGCGAAGGCCGGCCGCCGCCCGCTCCTGCTCGAGCGGCGCGACGAGGTCGGCGGCACCGCGTCGACGTCGACCCTGGCGCCCGGGTTCAAGGTCCCGACCCTGATGCACGGCCTCGGGCCGCTCCGCCCGACGCTGGTCGCCGAGCTGGGCCTCGAAAAGCACGGGCTCACGCTCCTCGAGTCCGAGACGCTCCTGACCACCTTCGACGGCGACGGCCGGGCGCTGGTCATCGCGCGCGACCCGCGCCGCGCGGCCGAGGCGATCGGCGCCTTTTCCGCGGACGACGCGACGCGCTACATCGAGTTCGACGCCGCGGTCGGGCGGATCGCCGGCGCCCTGGCGCCGCTCCTCGACACCCTGCCGCCCGACATCGACAAGCCGCGACTCGGCGAGCTGGCGTCGCTCTTCGGCACGGCACGCCGGATCAAGGGGCTCGGGAAGCGCGATCTGATCCGGTTGCTGCGCTTCATGCCGATGGCGGCCGCCGACCTGGCCGCCG
Organism: Dongiaceae bacterium; assembly: GCA_035511355.1. Lineage (GTDB taxonomy): Bacteria > Acidobacteriota > Polarisedimenticolia > Gp22-AA2 > Gp22-AA2 > DATKFL01. The sequence continues at coordinate 1,492 of DATKFL010000347.1, read as the reverse complement.
AGTGGTTCGAGACCGAGGCGCTGCGCGCCGCGGTCGCGGCACGCGCCATCCTCGGGCAGTCCGCCGGCCCCTGGTCGGCCGGCACTGGTGCGGTCTATTTCATGCGCGCCGCCGCCGACCCGCATGCCCTCGGAACGCTGGTGACGCCGCGCGGCGGACCGGGCGCGCTCGCCGCCGCCCTGGCCGCGTCGGCACGCGCCGCCGGCGCCGTGATCCGCACCGGCGCCGACGTCGTCCGCCTCGAAACCCGGGACGGCGCGGTCGCGACCGTCGTCCTCGCCTCGGGGGATCGGATCGACGCGCCGGTCGTGGTCTCCGGTCTCGACCCCAAGCGCACCCTCCTGGCCCTCCTGCAGCCGGACGATCTCGGTCCGGAGTTCCGCCGCCGGGTGCGCAACATCCGCTCGCGCGGCGTGACCGCCAAGGTGAATCTGGCGCTCGACCGGCTGCCGTCGTTCGGCGCGCTCAAGGATCGCGGCACCGCCGCCGCCGCGGCGCTCTCCGGCCGGATCATCGTCGGGCACGAGATCGACGCGCTCGAGCGGGCCTACGACGCCTCGAAGTACGGCCGCACCTCCGAAGCGCCGTTCATCGAGGCGACCATCCCGAGCCTTCTCGATCCGTCGCTCGCGCCCGACGGCAAGCACGTCCTCTCGGCGCTGGTGCAGTTCGTGCCCTACCACGCGGCCGAAGGCGACATCGCGCTCGATCGCGACGCGGTCGGCGACCGGGTCGTGCAGTCCCTGGCGCGGCACGCGCCCGATCTCCCCGGCCTGGTCACGGCGCGCCAGGTGCTGACGCCGCGCGATCTCGAAGCCGATTGGGGTCTGACCGAGGGGCATCTCTTCCAGGGCGAAGAGGCGCTCGATCAGTTCTTCACGATGCGCCCGATCCTGGGTTGGGCGCGGCACAAGACGCCGGTGCGGGGTCTCTACCTGTGCGGTGCCGGCACCCATCCCGGCGGCGGCCTCACCGGCGCCAACGGCCGCAACGCCGCCAGGGCGGTTCTCGCCGAACCCAAGGGCTGATCGGCGCGCCGCGCCGCGTCCCTACGACGCGCCGGGCGGCCTGATCCGGAACGGCATCCGGCCGATTTCCGTCGTCGTCCCGGCGCGCGTCGTTTCGACGCTCGCCACGTAGTCGCCGTCGGCAAGGCCGCTGGTCGCGAGGTCGGCATGCAGGGTGCCGGCGCCGCTGCCGCGCTCCGGAGGCGCGCTGAAGGCGAGCGTCCGGACGACCTCGTCGCCGCGGCGCACCACGAGGCGCATCTCCGCCGCCGCGTCGCCCGCCTCGGCCCCCGGCCGGAATCCACATGTAATCGGTTCCCCCGCCGCGAAGCGCGTCCGCAGCGCCGGCCCCACGGTCACCCCGGCGTCGGCCTCGCTCCCCGACGGCTGCTTCCCGCCCGGGTCGCCGATCTCGATCCAGAGGCTCTTCTCGTGCGGGGCGTAGAGCGACAGCCCCTGCGCGCCGCCCAGGGCGCCGGACGCCG
>DATKFL010000346.1:0-2325 GCA_035511355.1 Dongiaceae bacterium | reverse complement strand
GGGCGAACGACCGCGTCCGCCTCAAGGCGTTCGGCCGCGGCCACCCCACACCGACCGTCCGCGCGGCGCCTGGCGCCCGCCGCAGGGGGATCGTCCCCGCCCGCCGCGCGATCGGAGTGGACCGCCGCGCGACGACCGGGCGGGACCGACGGGCGATCGTCCCGTCCTCCGGCCCGAGGGTCCGCCACGCGAACGCGCGCCGCACCCGATCCTGCCGCGCGGCCCCGAGCGGAACCTGAGACTCCTGATCGAATACGAGGGGACGCGCTACGCCGGCTGGCAGGTGCAGGCGGCCGATCGCACCATCGCCGGGGAGATCCTCGGCGCCATCGGCCGGGTCCTCGACGAGCGGCCCAAGTTGATCGGGGCCGGCCGGACCGATCAGGGGGTGCACGCCGAAGCGCAGGTGGCCAATTTCCTGACCAAGGTCAACCTGCCGCCGGCGTCGATCGCCGACCTGCTCAACGAATCCCTGCCGGCCGACATCCACATCCGGCGCGCGGACGAGGCCGGCCTGTCGTTCCACGCACGGCACGACGCCGAAGCGCGCCGCTACCGCTACCAGATCAGCACGCGCCGCACCGCCTTCTTCAAGCGCCTGGTCTGGTGGGTGCGCCAGCCGCTCGACCTCGACGCCATGCAGCAGGCGGCGGCCGCGCTGGTCGGGCGGCACGATTTCTCGTCCTTCGCCGATCGCGCCGAGGAGCAGCGCGAGCCGCGCGTGCGGGTGCGCGAAGCGAGCCTCCGCAAGAGCGACTTCCTGATCACCTTCACCATCGAGGCGGATCACTTCCTGCCGCGCATGGTGCGACGCGTCGTGGGGGTCCTGGTGCAGATCGGACTGGGTCGGCTGCCGGTCGAGGCGATGGCGCGATTCCTCGCGACCTCGGTCGACGATCCGGCGGAGTGGACCGCGCCGCCCTCGGGACTGTTCCTGGAGAAGGTGATCTATCCGGCGGGGACGGGGGTGGTGGACGGCAAGGGGATCGAACCCTCGACCTCCGCGTTGCGAACGCGGCGCTCTCCCAGCTGAGCTAGCCGCCCGTGTCCCTGTCCGGAATCGTGATGGTGGGCCGTGCTGGATTTGAACCAGCGACTTCTACCGTGTGAGGATAGCACTCTCCCGCTGAGTTAACGGCCCACGGGGGCGGGATTATAGCAGAGGGTCGCGCGTGCCGCGCCTCAGATGCGCCAGGCCTCGAGCGATCCCTCGGCGACCGGCGGCACCGTCAGGCGCTCCTCGCGGCCGTCGCGGCGCGCCGCCACCTCGACCAGCGCCTCGTGCCGCCGATCGGAGTAGCGCGCCGTGATCGAGGCGATGAGCCGGCGGGTGCTCTCGTCGGGCTCCCCTTCGACCAGGGTGATCGGGCTGCCGCAGTCGAGCGCCTCGAAGGACCAGCCGCTCCCGACGTAGCGCGACAGGAAGGCGTTCTCGGGCGCGTCGCGCGCCACGATGATCTTCACCGCGGGCGCGATCCGGAAATGCCGCCCGACCTTGAGCCGGATCAGGTCCTCGCGCCGGATCGCGTCGTGCGCCGTGTGGTCGCGAAGGTCGTGGAACCGGCGCGCGAACGACTCGTCGGCGAGGAAGCAGCATCCGCCGGACGGCTGCGGGTAGTCGTTGAGCCCGAAGCGCTCGCTCAGCTCCATCTGCGGCTTGCGCGACCGCCCGGAGATCGCGAGGAGCCGCTCCCGGTCGACCCAGCCGAGCTCCTCCGGTCGGGTCGGCGGCAGGTGCTGCGCCGACAGCGGCCGCACGAGGTATCCCTCGAGACCGCACTCCTTCTCGATCATCCGGAGCGCCTGCATGTGCTGCGACATCGGCCGCTGGCCCAGCACCTCGCCGGTGAACACGAAATCGCCGCCATGCTCGCGCATGTATTCGGCCGCGCCGTGGATCATGAACAGGCGGCAGTCGATGCACGGATTGGCGCGCTTGCCGTAGCCGTGTTTCGGGTTGAGCACCATCTTGAGATACGCCTCGCCGGCGTCGAGCACCTCGATCGGGATGTTGAGATCGGCCCCCGCGCGCAGCCCCTCGTTGCGCATGCGGCGCGGGTCCTCGCCCGGCCGGTCGAGCGCGCGGCGGTGATCGTTCATGCAGAAGCCGGTGGAGAAGTGCAGTCCCACCACCTCGATCCCCTGCTCGATCAGGACGCGCGCCGCCAGCGTGCTGTCGAGACCTCCGGAGATGAGGCCGACCGCCTTGATCTTCCGCCCGTTCGTCGCGCTCATGGCATGCCATCCTTCTTCCTGACGAACAGATGCAGCGTCGCGCCATCGCGACGCATGCCGAGGAACCGGTGTCCGGTCGACCGGCACCAG
>DATKFL010000345.1:0-3571 GCA_035511355.1 Dongiaceae bacterium | reverse complement strand
CCGGCGCCGCATGCGGCGCAGGAAGGAGAGGCTGACCAGACGCAGGAACACGCGACCCCTCAGTTGGAAGGAGAACTCGCCCGGGCGCCCATCGCCTTCCGGAACGCGGGAGCCTCGTCCCGGAGATCCCTGACCGCGATGATCAGGCTGCCGTCTTCGTCCCGGTGCCGCAATGGGATCGGGTTGCAGCCGCCGCCCGTGCCGAGCGTCGCGGGGTTGATGTCGGCGGCGCAGGCGAGACAGACCAGGCGCCCCTGCCGCTCGATGTATCCGTGCGCCCCGCAGACCACGCAGGCGTCGAAGGTCGGCACCACCGTGCCGTGCGACTTCATGACGATGAAGCGCACGACCGTGCCGTCGATCGACACGCCGAAGCGGTGCAGGTGCCCGTCGTCGAGCCCGGCGATCGGCAGACGCAGGTCGCCGTCGGCGCTGTCGATCGACATCAATTGCGGCGGATCGATCCCGCGCGGCAGGCGGGTGAAGGCGTAGGACAGGGTCAGCGACCCGATGACCAGCAACCCGGCGATCGCGAGCGTCCGGCGCCAGAAGGCCTCGCGCCGGATCGCGGCGAGGGCGAGCCGCCGCTCCGGCCCTTCGAGCGCGGTCGCCCCGGCGCGCCGCGCCCGATCGCGCCGCCCCGGCACCAGGAGCGCGATCAGCGGCAGCGCCAGGAGCGACGCCACCACCAGGGCGTCGTTCTTGACGATCGGTCCGACCAGCATCATCGCGCTCCGGCCGATCGAGATGACCCCGAGCTCCGCGAGTTCGTGCACGCCGCCGATGAGCAGCTGCGCCGCCAGCACCAGGAGCACGATCTCGGTCACCATGAAGAAGCGGCCGAGATCGATCCGCACGCTGCCGCGCACGAACGCCACGCCGAACGCCACGGCGATCAGGATCCCGGCGAGGCCGCCGGCGAACGCCAGGAGCGCGTCGGTCGTCAGGTTGACCGCCGCGAGGAAGAGCACCGTCTCGACTCCCTCGCGCAGCACCAGGAAGAAGGTGAGCGACGCCAGCGCGAAGCCGACCACCGGCCCCGGGCGCGCCGCGGCCGCCTCGACCTTCGCCTCGATGGCGCGCTTCAGTCCCTTCGCGGTGCGCCACATCCAGACGACCATGCTGAGCACGAAGACCGCGCCGAGGAGCATCAGCCACCCCTCCCAGCGCTCCTCCTCGAAGCCGAGCGCGGAGAAGATCGCCGCGCAGGCGACGCTGGCGGCCACCCCGGCGTACAGGCCCTGGAAGACCGGGCGGCGCAGCGCCGTCCGCCCGCTGCGCTCGAGATGGCCGAGGATGATGCCGACGACCAGGGCCGCCTCGATCCCCTCGCGCAGCGTGATGACCAGCGCCTCGAACATCGAGCGCCCCCTACCTTCGCGCGGCGCGGCGGCGCTTCGCCGGCGGATGGCCGTCGCGCCCGGCGGCGCGCTCGGCGCAGACGCCGCACAGGCCGCGGATCTGGTGCATGTGACCGGTCATCGTGAAGCCCTTCCGGCGGCAGATCTCGTCCTGGAGCCGCTCGATCTCGCGGCTTTCGAACTCGATCAGGCGGCCGCAGGTCAGGCAGATCATGTGGTCGTGGTGGTGCCGGCCGACCATCACCTCGTAGCGCGCCTGCCCCTGCGCCATCTCGATCTTGTGCACCAGCCCCGCCTCGACGAGGCGCGCCAGGGTCCGATAGAGGGTGGCGCGCGACACCGGCAGACCGCGCCCCTTGAAATGCAGGAGCAGCGCGTCCGCGTCGAAGTGCCCGCGGATCTGCAGCATCTCGTCGAGGATGGTGCGGCGCTCCCGGGTCAGGCGCAGGTGGTTCTTGGCCAGGAACTCGGAGAAGCGCGCGGCGGCGTCCAGGGGGTGCCTCCCGGTCGTTGAGACTGAGTCTCAATTATGGGCCGCCCCGGCCCGGCTGTCAAAGGGGGGGTGGCGCGCCCGCGGCGGTGGCGCCGGCGCTTCAGCCGCGCGAGCCTTCGGCGGGGGCGAACAGCACCAGGAGCTCGAGGTCCTCGGTGATGCCGTGGAACCGGTGCACGGCGCGCGCCGGCACGTAGGCGATCGACCCGGGGCGGACCTCCTGGTCCTCCTCGCCGACCAGGAGCCAGCCGCGACCCGCGAGGACGTAGTAGATCTCGTCCTCGGTGTGCGGCGTCTGCGGGTCCTCGGCCGCCTTGTCGAGGCGGTACAGGCCGACGCTCAGGTCGGGAACGCTCAGCACCTCGCGCCAGCGCTCGCCGCTGCTGCGGAGCGCCGACAGGAGATGCGCCGCGTCGTAGATGGTCTCCATCGCCGCCTCCCGCGGCCGCGGGCCGCGCGCCCCCGGGGCGCGGCGCGACCGACCGGCGTATGATGCCGCAAAAACGGAGTCGTCGTGGAAAATCCGGATCGGACCCGCACCCTTGTGGAACCGGGCGGGACGCCCGCGCCGGCGCGCCCGATGCCGGCGGCGATCGGCCCCTATCGGGTCGTCGGCCTGCTCGGCGAGGGCGGGATGGGCGTGGTCTGGGAGGCGGAGCAGCAGCACCCCAGCCGACGCGTCGCCGTCAAGGTGATGCGCGAGGCGCACCACTTCAGCGACCTGCAGGCGCGCATGTTCGAGCGCGAGGTCGAGACCCTCGGCCGGCTGAAGCACACGAACATCGCGGCGATCTACGAGTCGGGCTGGACCGAAGGGGGCCACGGCTGGTTCGCGATGGAGCTGGTGCGCGGCGAGACCCTCGACCGCTGGCTCGCCACGCGCCCCGACCCGTTCGCGCGTGACGAGATGGTCCTGCGACTGCGCCTGTTCCAGACCGTGTGCGCGGCGGTGAACTATGCGCACCAGCGCGGCGTCATCCACCGCGATCTGAAGCCGACGAACATCGCGGTGCTCGCCGACGCGGCGGGCGCGGCCGAATCCGCCGGCGCGAGCCCGCACCGTGACCTCGCGCCTCCCGTCAAGGTGCTCGACTTCTCGCTCGCACGCTTCGCCGACGCCGGGGAGGACGCCGGATCGCTCCTGACCCGCGCCGGCGTGGTGCGCGGCACGCCGCAGTACATGAGCCCCGAGCAGGCGCGTGGCGAGACCACGACCCTCGACGTGCGCACCGACGTCTATCCGCTCGGGATGATCCTGTACGAACTGCTGGCGCGGGCGCGCCCGTACAGCCTCAGCGGGTTGACGATGGTGGAGGCGGTGCGGGTGATCTGCGAGACGCCGCCCCGCCCGCTGCGCGAGGTGTGGCGCGGCGCGCGCCGTCTCGACCCCGACCTCGAGACCATCGTCGGCAAGGCGCTCGAGAAGGAGCCCGACCGCCGCTATCCGAGCGCCGCCGCGCTTTCGGACGACGTCGAGCGCTACCTCAACGCCGAGCCGATCGCCGCGCGCCCGCCGAGCCGCGTTTACCGCGCCCGCAAGTTCCTGGCGCGGCACCGGCTCGGGGTGGCGGTCGCGGCGGCCGCGGTCGTGCTCCTGGCCGGCTTCGGCGCCAGCATGGCGGTGCAGGCGCGCCGGGTCGCGCGCGAGCGCGACCGGGCGAATCTCGAAGCCCAGGCGTTCAAGCGGGTCGCCGGGTTCATGGCCGGGATGTTCCGG
>DATKFL010000344.1:0-7018 GCA_035511355.1 Dongiaceae bacterium | reverse complement strand
CATCCCGCGATGTCTCCGGGAGAATGTTCATGAGCGAACCGGAAGCCGCGCGACTCACCCGCCACGCCCGTTCCGGCGGTTGAGCGGCCAAACTGGGTCCGGTGGACCTGCGCGCCATCGTCGGAGACCTCGCCAGGAGGGCGAAGTCCGATCCGAACCTGCTCGTCGGTTTCGAGACCGGCGACGACGCGGGGGTGTATCGCCTCAGCGACGACCTCGCCCTGGTGCAGACGGTCGACTACATCACGCCGGTGGTCGACGACCCGTTCCAGTTCGGCCGGATCGCCGCCGCCAACGCCCTGTCGGACGTTTACGCGATGGGAGGCCGCCCGATCACGGCGCTCAATCTCTGCAACTTTCCGGCGACCGGAATCGAGCCGGCCGACCTGGGCCGCATCCTCGAAGGCGGGCAGGCCGCGATCCTCGAGGCGGGTGCGACCCTCGTCGGCGGGCATACGGTGAGGGACGAGGAACTGAAGTACGGGCTGGCGGTGACCGGTCTCATCGATCCGCGACGCATCGTCACCCATGCCGGGGCGCGGCCGGGAGATCACCTGATCCTGACCAAGCCGATCGGCACCGGCGTGCTCATCGGCGGCCGGCGCCGCGGCCTGGTCTCCGACGCGGTCCTCGAGCGTGCCGTCTCCTGGATGAGCCTCCTGAACAAGGCGGCCTGCGCGGCGATGCTCGAAGCGGGCGCGCACGCCGCCACCGACATCACCGGATTCGGGCTCCTGGGGCACGCGCTCGGGATGGCGCGCGGCAGCGGCGTGGTCCTGCGATTCCGGTATCCGGACCTGCCCCGCTACGAGGAGAGCCTGGCGCTCATCGCCGGCGGGGTCGGCACGGTCATGACCGCCTCGAACGCCGAGGCGGTCGCCCCGTTCACCCGTTGGGTCGGGGCCTGGCGCGACGAGGAGCGCACGCTCATGGCCGACCCGCAGACCTCGGGGGGGCTGCTCATCGCCCTGCCGGCGGCCGCGGCGCCGGCGCTGGTCGCACGCCTGCGCGCCGACGGGATGACCGAGGCGGCGATCGTCGGCGAGGTGGTCGGCGCCCCGCCCGAAGGCCCCGGCCTCGAGCTGACGCGTTAGTGTCCGGTCACCGAAATCGCGGCGCGGGTCACTAGAGCGTCGACGCCGGATCGACGTCGATGGTCACCTGGTCGGAGCGCGCTCCGGTTCGTTCGAGATGCGTGGCCGCGGCGTCGACGGCCTGCCGTACCACGGCGCGGCGCGCTCCCTTGAGCATCACCTGCACGCGGTACTCGCCACGCAACCGCTCGAGGGGCGCCGGCGCCGGTCCGAGGACGTTGAGGCCGTCGATCCGCAGGCGCCGGAGCGCGGCGGCGCAGGCTCCCGCGCGCGCCGCGGCGCTCTCGAAGACCGGGTCACGGAAGACCAGGAGCGCGAGCGCCGCGAACGGCGGGTAGCGCAGGCTCCGGCGATAGGCCAGTTCGGCGCGCGCGAACGCCTCGTAGTTCTGTTCGCACGCGGCGCGCACCGCGTGATGCTCCGGATCCCAGGCCTGCACGATCACTTCCCCCGGCGTATCGCGCCGACCGCTCCGCCCCGCCACCTGGGTCAGGAGCTGGAACGCGCGCTCCCCGGCGCGGAAATCGGGGAGCCCGAGGAGCGCGTCCGCGGCCAGGACACCGACCAGCGTCACCCCGGCGAAGTCGTGCCCCTTGGCGATCATCTGCGTCCCCATCAGGATGTCGATGTCGCCGCGGTCCACCTGGTCGAGCAGCGCCTCGAGCACGCCGCGCCCGCGCATCGTGTCGCGATCCATGCGCGCCACACGCGCGTTCGGGAAGAGCGACTGCATCGTCGCCTCCAACCGCTCGGTGCCGGTGCCCCCGTAATGCAGATGCCCGCTGCCGCAGGCCGGACAGGCGGCCGGCACCGCCCGCGCCGCGTTGCAGTAGTGGCAGCGCAGGAGCGCCGCGCTGCGATGCAGCGTCATCGCGATGCTGCAGTCGCGGCACTCGATCGACTCGCCGCACGCCCGGCACTGCGCGAAGGTGGAGAATCCGCGCCGGTTGAGCAGGATGAGGGTCTGTTCGCGGCGCGCGAGACGGTCGGCGATCGCCTGGTGCAGCGGGCGCGAGAGCACCGGCTCCCGGCCGATCGCCTCGAACTCGCGCCGCATGTCGACCCGGTGCACGACCGGAAGGGTCGCCCCGCCGGGGCGGCCGGTGAGGGTCAGCAGGCGGTATTTTCCCGCGAGGGCATTCTGGTACGACTCCATCGACGGCGTGGCGGTTCCGAGGAGCGCCACCCCCCCGGCCTGGCGTGCGCGCACGACGGCAAGGTCGCGGGCGTGGTAGCGCGGCGCCTCCTCCTGCTTGTAGGAGGCATCGTGCTCCTCGTCGACCACGACGAGACCCGGCGAGCCGATCGGCGCGAACAGCGCGGAACGCGCGCCGAGGACCACCTTGACCTGTCCGGCGCGGATCCGGCGCCACTCGTCGCGCCGCTCCCCTTCCGAGAGGCCCGAATGCATCAGCGCCAGGGCCTCGCCGAAGCGCGCCTGGAGACGTCGCGCCAGGAGCGGCGTCAGTCCGATCTCCGGCACCAGGTAGATCGCCGGGCGTCCGCGCCCGAGGGTCGCCTCGATGGCGCGCAGGTAGACTTCGGTCTTGCCGCTCCCGGTGACCCCGAGGAGGAGGCAGGTCTGGTGCCGGCCGGCGGCGACCGCCTCCTCGAGGGTCGCGATGGCCGCAGCCTGCTCCGGCGTCGGCGTGATCGGCTCCGCGGCGGACGGCGGCGCGCGCAGCGCCAGCGGCGTGCGCGGTGCATCGCGTTCGAGGAGGGTGACCAGGCCGCGGCGCGCGAGCGGGACCAGGGTGGCGCGGGTCGCACCGGTCGCCTCGACGACCTCGGCGACCGTTGCGCCTTCGGGGCGCGCACGGAGGAACGCCAGCGCCGCCGTCTGCAGCCGGCCGCGCGGGGCGGCCGGTCCGGCGTCGGCGGCGGCGGATGCCGGGGCGGCCGGCAGCACCCAGGTCTCCCGGCGGCCTTCGGTTCCGGGATCGCGCAGCACCTCGCGCCAGTCGACCAGACCGCGGCGCGCCAGGGCCTTGAGCCGGTCGACGGGCAGCGGCACTCCCGCCTTGCGGCGCGCCTCCTCGAGCGGCAGGTGGCGATCGGCGGCGCCGCTCGCGGTCAGGAGCGCCCGCAGGAACGGGCGCACCGCCGGCGTCGCGCGTCCGCTCTCGAGAAGCAGGACGCCGGCGGAGGTGATGCCGACTTCCGCGCGCAGCCTCGCCCGCACCCCCGGCAACGCGGCCTGGATCAGGTCACCGCGGGAGGCGGCATAGTAGTCGGCGGCCCAGCGCGTCAGCTCGAGAAGCTCCGCGTCGAGCGCCGGTTCGTCGTCGAGCACGTCCTCGATCGGCTTGCGGCGCCGCACCGCCCCCTCGCCCGTCACCGCGTCGGCCACCGCGACGACGTATCCGGTCAGCCGCCGGCGTCCGAACGGCACCAGGACGCGGGCCCCCGGCGCGCACCGCTGGCGCAGGGATTCCGGAACGTCGTAGGAGAACAGCCTGCGGACCGGCCCGGGCACCGCGACCTCGGCCACCATCGGCGTCAGGCGTCGGCGGCGAGGACGGCCATCACCTGCTTCATGTCCTCCCAGACCTCGCGCTTGGCGGCGGGATTGCGTAGGAGATACGCGGGGTGGAAGGTCGGCATGACGCGGATCCCGGCGATCTCGCGGAACGCGCCCCGGAGACGGGTGATGGTTTCGCGGGTCCCGAGGAGCGTCTGCGCCGAGGGTGTGCCGAGACAGACAATCACCCGGGGTCGGATGATGCCGATCTGCCGCATCAGGAAGGGCGAGCAGGTGGCGACCTCGTCCGGGAGCGGCACGCGGTTCTCCGGAGGACGGCATTTCACGATGTTGGCGATGTAGACGTCGCGGCGGGTCAACCCCATCGCCTCGATGATTTTGGTCAGGAGCTGCCCCGCCCTCCCGACGAACGGCTCCCCCTGCGCATCCTCGTCGGCCCCGGGCCCCTCGCCGACGAACATCAGGCGGGCGCCCGGCGAGCCGACGCCGAAGACCACGTTGGTGCGCTTCTCGGAGAGCCGGCAGCGGGTGCAGTCGCCGAGTTCATCGCGCAGCGCCTGCAAGCCGGTGGTGGCATCCTGGACCGGCGCCGCCTGGAGGGCGTCGACGAGGGGTGACGCGCTCTCGGAGGCCGCCGCACGTTCACGGCCGCGCGGCGCGCGGACCGCAGGCGGCGGCTCCGGGTCACCCGCGCTGAAGAGCCGGCTCTGCCCCGCCGGCGCCGGGGCCGGCTCGGGGAAGGGCGCGGAGGCGCCGGCCGGTGCCGGGGCCGGCGTGCCGGGCGAAATGCCGGCGTCGAGCGCGGAGTTGCCGGCCGGAGTCGCCGCGCGTCGGCGCACCGCGTCGACACCCAGGAGGCGGAGCCACTCGAGCCGCGCCCGGACCCCGTCGCGCACCGCGTCGGTGTCGCTCATCGCACCCCCGACACCCTTGCGGCGCGCTCCGCGAGGAGCGGCACCGCCAGATCGAGAATCGCGGCGGCCATCGCCTCCTTGGTCATGAGCGGCAGGTTCACCGGCCGGCCGGCGCGCCGCACGACGACGGCGCGATTGGTCTCCGCGGCGAACCCTTCGCCCGAGGCGCCAATCCGGTTCGCCACCACGAGATCGAGGTTCTTGCGGCGCAGCTTCAACCGGGCGTTTCGGACGAGGTCGTCGGTCTCCGCGGCGAACCCCACCAGCACCTGGTGCGGCTTCCGGCGTCGGCCCAGCTCGGCCAGGATGTCGGGCGTCGCCACCAGCCGCAGTGTGATCGCGCGATCCCCCGCTTCACGCCGCCCCGAGCGACGACGCAGGGTGGCTTTCTTCAGTTTCGACCGCGAGCGCTCCTCGGGACGGTAGTCGGCCACCGCCGCCGCCTTCAGGACGAGGTCGGCGCCCTGCGCCTGGTTCAGGGTGGCGCGGAACATCTCGTCCGCGGTCTCGATCCGCACGACGTTGAGCCCGGCCGGGGGGACCAGCGGCGTCGGTCCGGTGATCAGGGTCACTTCGGCACCCCGCGCCGCGGCGGCCGCGGCGAGCGCGTAACCCATCCTGCCGGTCGAAGGGTTGCTCAGGAAGCGGGCGGGGTCGAACGATTCGCGGGTGGGCCCCGCGGTCACGAGGACGCGACGGCCTTCAAGGTCGCGCGGGCTTTTTTTTTGAGCAGCCGCAGCGCCTCGGCGACGATCGCGTCCGGATCGGCCATCCGGCCGATCCCCTCGTCACCGCAGGCCAGATCACCGACGCCGGGATCGATCACCCGCGCGCCGCGCCGGCGCAGCAGCTCGAGGTTCGACTGGGTCGCCGGGTGCTCCCACATCCAGACGTTCATGGCCGGGGCGAGAAGGAGAGGCGCGGTCACCGCCAGGTGGAAGGTGGTCAGGAAGTCGTCGGCGAGGCCATGCGCCAGCTTCGCGATGATGTCGGCGGTCGCCGGCGCCACCACGAACAGGTCGATCCCGCGCGCCGACGCGATGTGCTGGATGTCGGCCCCCTGGGTGAGATCCCAGGGGTCCGCGAGGACGCGCTGTCCCGACAGGGTCTGGAGCGTCAGGGGCGTGATGAACTTCTGCGCGTTGCCGGTCATCAGGACCTGCACGTCGACACCGGCTTTGACCAGGCCGCGCACCAGCTCCGCCGCCTTGTAGGCGGCGATGCCGCCGGTGACCCCCAGGGCGACGCGTGGCCTGGCTTCGACCCGCATCACACCGGCCGCCGCCGTCCGGGCGCGTCCACCGCGCCCGGCGGGCCGGTTACTCACCCGCCGGCACCGTCTCTTCCGGCGTGTACGCCTCGGTCGTGACCTCGCTCACCTCGGTCTGGACCGGCGCCTCGTCGGGGAAGGGGCCGTAGCTGTAGGCGATGACGCCCTGGAGGACCTCCTCCTGGGCCACCGTCACCGGCTTGATCGAGTGCGAATCGACCCGGGGACGGGCGCCGCGCTGCAGCTGCTTGCAGCGCTCGGCGGCGATGCTGATGAACTCGAACTTGTTGCCGATCGTGTCGAGCCGAACCATCGATCCTCCCCGGCCATCCGGCTCTCTGCCGGATCGGCGCTTGCGAACCGCGCATTGTAGCCGAAGAAGGCCGGCGCTCAAACCCCGCCGCGGAAGCGCTCCCGAATCGCCTGCAGGCGGCCGGCCTGCCGGGCACGACCCGATCGGACCGCGAGGACCACCGCGCGCAGCCTCTCGAACGCCTCCTCGAGGTCGTCGTTCACGACCAGGTAGTGGTAGAGGTGCGCCTGCTCGATCTCGCCGAGGGCGAGGCCGAGCCGGCGGTCGAGCTCTTCGGGGCGTTCGCTGCCGCGGCCGACGAGGCGCTCCCGGAGCGCTTCCGGCCCGGGCGGCAGGATGAAGATCTGCACCGCCTCGGGGACCAGGCGCCGCACCGCCGCCGCCCCCTGCGTGTCGATGTCCAGGAGCACATCGCGTCCGCGGACCACCGCCGCGCGCACCGCTTCCGACGCGGTGCCGTAGTGGTGCCCGGCCACCACCGCCCATTCGAGGAACTCGCCGCGGTCGCGCCGCGCCGCGAACTCCTCCGGGGTGACGAAGTGATAGTCGACCCCGTCGCGCTCGCCCGGGCGCGCCGCGCGCGTCGTGTGCGACACCGAGAACTCGATCGCCGGAACCTCCGCGAGCAGACGTCGGCAGAGGGTGGTCTTCCCCGCCCCGGAGGGAGCGGAGATCACCAGGAGACCTCCGGCCCCGGCCTCGAGCCGGCGCGGGTCACTCAAGGTTCTGCACCTGCTCGCGGATCGCCTCGACCGCCGATCGGATGCGGAGCGCCGCCTGGCAGATCGGCAGCGCCTCCGACTTCGAGGCGATGGTGTTCGACTCGCGGTTCATCTCCTGCATGACGAAATCAAGCAGCTTGCCGACCGGTCCCGGCGGAGCCGTGAGCAGCCCGCGCGCCTGCTCGACGTAGCCGTGGAGGCGCACCACCTCCTCGCTGATGTC
>DATKFL010000343.1:0-6104 GCA_035511355.1 Dongiaceae bacterium | reverse complement strand
GGGGTCGTAGGTCGCGGACTCCGCAGCGCCGAGCGCCGCCGCGAGCGCGCCGGGAGGCGCAGCCAGCCCGGCGCGCGTCGGGTTCGACTCGGTCAGGTCGACAAGCGGCGCCCCGGCCGCGCGCTTCTCCCGGAGCAGCGCGGCCAGGCGGTTCTCCCGCGGCGGCCAGGCGAGACGTTTCGAGAACATCGTGGCGGTATCCGTGCGGAGTATACGGGGACCGGCTCCGGGCGCGTGTTCCGCATCGCGAAGCGCGCGGCGCGGAATCGTTGCGCGCCCCCCCGCGCGCCGCGTATCCTTTCGTTCTGCGGAGGCAACACGCCATGAGTCAGGACGAACGGGCCGCGGTGGCCGACGCCCCGGGCGGGACGAGCTTCGATCGACGCGCCGCCGAGGCCGACCTGCAATCGGTCTACGCGCCGCTCGACGAGGCGACCACGCTCCCCGGCCGCTACTACCACGACCCGGCGATCCTGCGCGAGGAGCTGCGCCTCATCTTCGACGAGATGTGGCTGTGCATCGGGCGCAGCGAGGACCTCGCGAACCCGGGCGACTTCGTGACCCGCTCGATCGGCCCCGAGAGCGTCGTGGCGACCCGCGACGGCGCCGGCGCCCTGCACGCCTTCCACAATGTCTGCCGGCATCGCGGCGCCCGCATCGTCGACGCGGCGCGCGGCTCGGGGCTCGCCCGCTTCCAGTGCCCGTATCACTCCTGGACCTACGACCTGACGGGCGCACTCAAGTCGGCGCCGCACATGGAGGAGGTGCAGGGGTTCGATCGAAGCCGGTATCCCCTGCACCGCGTGCGGCTCGCGGAGTGGGACGGGTTCCTGTTCGTGACCCTCTCGCCGCGCACCCCGCCGCTCGAGCAGCATCTCGGGGAGATGGCGGGCTATTTCGACCGCTACCGCATCGGCGGCCTCCGGCGCGCCCGCGCGATGACCTACTCGGTCGCGGCGAACTGGAAGACGCTCTGCGAGAACTACTCGGAGTGCTACCACTGCTTCCTGGTGCACCCGCAGCTGAACCGGGTGTCGCACTACCGCAGCGGGCAGATCGACCTGATCAACCCGGCGACGGTCGGCGGCTACATGGAGCTGCGCGAGCCGGAGTTCCAGACGATGTCGAAGAGCGGCAGCACGTCCCGCCGTCCGTTCGGCTCGATCACGCCGGAGGATCACCGCCGCATCCACTACTACATCCTCTATCCCAACCTGTTCATCAGCCTGCACCCGGACTACGTGATGACCCACACCCTCTGGCCCGAGGCGCCGGGGCGGACCCGGATCGAGTGCGAGTTCCTCTTCGATCCCGCGGAGATGGCGCGCGACGGGTTCGATCCTTCGGACGCGGTCGACTTCTGGCACGATACCAACCTGCAGGACTGGTCGGTCTGCGAGCGGACGCAACTGGGGACCGGGTCGATGGCCTACGACCGGGGGCGCCTGAGCCGCCTGGAGTGGATGACGCACGTCTTCGATCGGTTCGTGGCCGATCGCCTGCTCGGGAAATCCTGACGCCGTTCTAGCAGCCGTCGTCGATGGCGCCGTTGCAGTCGTCGTCGATGCCGTTGCCGCAGGTCTCGGCGGGGGCCGGCGTCCCCGGCGTGCAGGTCATGGGAACTCCCCCGACGCAGTTGTTGACAGTGCGCTGGCACGCCCCGATGCCACACGTGCTGGTCCCCAGCCCGTCGTCGGCGGGACCGTTGCAGTTGTCGTCCACGCCGTTGCACGTCTCGAGCGCCCCGGGGTGGATGGCGGCGTTCTGATCGTTGCAGTCGACGCTGGCGAAGTACCCGTCGGTGTCGCCGTCCTGGCAGTGGTTGCCCACGCCGTTGGCGTCGCTGTCGGACTGATCGGGGTTGACGATCGCCGCGCAGTTGTCGCAGACATCCCCGACGCCGTCGAGCTCCTGGTCGACCTGCGTCGCGTTCGCGTTCAACGGACAGTCGTCATTGATGTTCAGCACGCCGTCGGCGTCGTTGTCGGCCGACGTGACCACGCAGGGGTTCGGGTTCGGCCGCGGCACCGGGCTGCCGGACGCCCCCGGATAGCTCGAACCGAGCGACCCCTCACCGCCGGCGCACGAGTTCACCCCCGAGACGAGGTAGTAGTACGCCGTGCCGACCGGCGGGACGGCGGCGTCGGTCGTGGCGCGGTCGGGCGAGGTCGATTCGAAGCAGGTGTGGTTGTACGTGAAGGCGCCGCTCGTGCTCCCGCGGTAGACGTTGTAGACGTTGGCCTGCGGGATCCGGAGCCAGGTCAGGGTCACGCTCGGAGAGGGCGAGGCGAGCACCGTGTCGGCCACCACGCCGGGCGTCGTCTGCACCGAGTTGACCGTCGGGGCGCAGTCCTGCGGGTTGGGCGTGCCGTCGGCGTCGGTGTCCGGGACCGGCACCTCGTAGGCGCCCATGTCCACGATCGAGGTGCCGTTGGCGTCGCTGTCCTGGACGCGCGCCCGTCCGTCGAGGTCGTACTGCGAGGCGCCGGTGTTGGATCCGGTGTCGAGCGCGGGCGACGTCGGCGCGAGATGGAAGTCCTCGGTGACGTTGGTGGAGGTGTTCCAGTCCGACACCATCTTGAAGGCGACCGAAGCCGCCGCCAGAGCCGGGGTGAAGGTGATCACCTTGGTCGAGCTGTTGATCGCCGTGATCGTCCGCACCACGCCGTCGTTGTTGTATTCGAGCTTGTGGTTCACGACGTAGCGCGCGACGTCGCGCACGGCGACCGTCGTGGTGCTCCCCGCCGCGACGGTCACGTCGGTGAACAGCGGCGCGTTCAGGAACAGCGGGTTGGCCGAGCGGTTGCCGTTGACCCCGATGACCTGCGCGTCGGTGAAGTCGCCGCTCACGTTGCTCGACGCCGTCGGCTGCTTGATGTTGTTCCAGATGTCGTTGTTGAACATGAACGGCGTGGTCCGCAGGGTGTGCACGCCCCCGCCGGTGCCCGCCGCGGTCACCGTGTTGCCGACCACCAGGTTGTTGCGCAGGGTCACCATCGGCGGGTTCTGCGTGGTCACCGTCTCGACCGCGATCCCGGCGCCGTAGGTGGCGAAGCTGTAGCCGCTGGGCGTCGAGGTGTTGGTGACGCTGTTGCCGAAGATCGTGTTGTTGATGATCTGCGCGGTCACCTGGGTGAGATCGATCCCGCCGCCGTACATGCCGGTCGAGTTCCCGAAGATCAGGTTGTCGGCGACGTTGAGGTTGCTGTACGCCTCGATCCCGCCGCCGCCGTAGTTCGAGCGGTTGCCGAGGATCATGTTGCGGCGGATCATCGTCCCGGGATTGCCGTCCACGCGGACCGCCGCGCCCTTCCCCACCTCGCCCCCGCTCAGGTTTTCGGCGATCAGGTTCGCCTCGATCAACGTGTTCGTCGTCACCCCCGACTGCGGGCCGAGCAGGAACAGCCCGCCACCGAGCCCGAACGAACCGCTGACCGGGTTGGGGCTGGCGGTGTTCTTCGTGATCGTGTTGCCGATGATCGACGCGGTCCCGGTCGCGACGTAGACGCCGCCCCCGAAAAACCGCGAGAAGGCTCCCGAGACGGTGTTGGCGGTGATCAGGTTGTTGCTGACCACCGCGTCGCCGAAGATGAACACGCCGGCGCCGGCGTTCGAGTTGCCGTTCCTAGCCTCGCCCGCCCCGCCGGTGATCTTGCAGCCGTCGATCGAGAAGTCGGTGTCGGGGCGCCCGCTGCCGCCGGCCCCGAAAATCACCGCGCTCCGACCCAGCCCGGTCGCGTTGATCGTGGTGGTGGCGGTGCCCGCACAGATCACGTGGATGTTCGGGTAGATGAAAATGCGCTCGGGGTAATTGCCGGCGGCGACCTGGATGACGGCGCCGGTCGCGGCGGCGGCGATGATCTGGTTGTTGGCGTCGACGATGGCCGCCTGGATGGTGCGATAAGGACTGGCCTGGCTCCCGCAGCCGCTGCTGCAGGTGCTGCCGGCGTTGACGTACAGATTCACCGAGCCGACCGCCAGGATCCGGCGCCCGATCGCGGCCAGGACCACGAGCGTGACCAGGGAAAGGAGCAGCGCGGGGCGTCGGGGACGACCCGGCGTCAGGACAGAACGAAACAGGCTTCCGACCGCCTTTTTTGCCGTCGCGAGCACAACCTCACCTCATCGGATCGACCGACCCGCGGGAAAGTTCGTGGATTTCGCACACAATTGCGAGTGCTATCTACCGCGAACCGATTGACAGTCAAGCACTTTGGTATAACGACATCGAGCGCTCGATCGCTGATGCTGCGCGCCGATGCGAGATGCGCGACGCGGCGTGTCGGGGGGTTGACGGGTGGTCGGATCGGGCGGAGCGGACGCGAGCGCGCCCGGAGGCGCCTCAGAGCATGTTGAGCTGGAGGCGCGCCGCCTCGGTCATCATCTCCGGCCCCCAGGCTGGATCCCAGGTGACCTCGACCTTGGCGTCGATCACGCCCGGGATGGCGCGCAGGCGCGCCTCGACGTCGGGGGGCAACGACCCCGCGACCGGGCACATCGGCGAGGTCAGGGTCATGCGGACGTCGACCCGCCCGGCGCCGGTCACGTCGATGTCGTAGATCAATCCCAGCTCGTAGATGTTCACCGGGATCTCCGGGTCGTAGACCGAGCGCAGCTGTTCGATCACCGCCTCCTCGAGGCCGCGCGCGACCGGATCGACCTGCACGTTCGGCTTGCCGTGCGCCGGGCCGGTGAACTCGCGGCCGGCGAAGTGGCCCGGCGCGCCGTCGGCCGCGGGAGTCGCGGCGGCGGCCGGATCCGATGCGGCGCCGGAGGCCAGCGGGAAGGGCGGGAAAGGATTCGGTTCGCTCATCGGTTCACTCCGTCGAGGCGGTGCTGCCGTGGTTGTCGAGCGCGGCACGCAGCGTGTGCCAGGCCAGGGTCGCGCACTTCACCCGCACCGGATAGTCTCGCACGCCCGCGAACACCACCAGCTTGCCGAGCCGCGGGTCGGCGTCGTCGGCCGCCGAGACGCCGGTGACCAGGTCGTGGAACAGCCGGAAGAGGGCGACGGCATCGTCCTCGGTGTGCCCCTTGATCGCGTCGGTCATCATCGAGGCCGAGGCCTTCGAGATGGCGCATCCCGATCCCTGGAAGCCGACGTCCCGCACGACGCCGTCGCGCACGTCGAGAAAGAGCGTCAGCCGGTCGCCGCAGAGCGGGTTGTGCCCGTCGGCGCGGCGCGCGGAGCCGTCGAGGACGTGGAAGTTCCGCGGCCTCTGGTTGTGGTCGAGGATGACCTCCTGGTACAGCTCGCTGAGGTCGCTCACGCCGCGAACACCTCGCGCACCCGCGCCAGACCGGCGACCAGGGCGTCGATCTCCTCGCGCGTGTTGTAGAACGCGAGCGACGCGCGCGCCGTCGCCGGCACGTGCAACCGGTCCATCAGCGGCTGCGCGCAATGATGCCCGGCCCGCACCGCGATCCCCTGCATGTCGAGGATGGTGCCGACGTCGTGCGGATGCACCCCCTCGAGGGTGAACGACACCACGCCGACGCGCGGCGCCTCCGCGGCCAGGACGGTGACGCCCGGAGAGGCCTGGAGGGCGCGGGTCGCGTGCGCGAGGAGGTCGCTCTCGTGCGCTTCGATGGCCGGCCAGCCGAGCCGCCCGAGGTAGTCGATCGCGGCGGCCATACCGACGACGCCGGCGATGTCGGGGGTGCCGGCCTCGAACTTGTACGGGACCCGGTTGTAGGTCGTCTCCGCGAAGGTGACCGAGCGGATCATGTCGCCGCCCCCCTGCCAGGGAGGCATCGCCTCGAGCAGGTCGGCACGCCCGTACAGCACGCCGATCCCGGTCGGACCGAAGCATTTGTGCGCCGAGAAGGCGTAGAAGTCGGCGCCGAGCGCGCGCACGTCGATCGGCAGGTGCGGCGCCGCCTGCGCGCCGTCGACCAGGAGGAGCGCGCCGCGCGCGTGCGCCAGGCGCGCCACCTCGGCCACCGGGTTCACCGTGCCGAGAGCGTTCGAGACGTGCGGCATCGCGACCAGCCGGGTGCCGGCGCCGAGCAGGTCGGCGAGCGCGTCGAGGCGCAGTACGCCGCCGTCGGTCATCGGCGCCACCTTCAGGCGCGCGCCGGTCTGGCCGCACAGGATCTGCCAC
>DATKFL010000342.1:0-12547 GCA_035511355.1 Dongiaceae bacterium | reverse complement strand
GACGAGCTGGAATCGCTCCTGCACCGGCTCGGCTACCGGCGCGAAGGGCGCGACGACGACGGGCCGCCGCTGCATCCGGAGGGGCGACGCGCCGTCTTCGTGGGCGACTTCGTCGACCGCGGCCCCAAGGTGGTCGGCACGGCGCGCCTGGTGATGCAGATGGTGGAATCGGGCGCGGCGCTCGCGGTGCCGGGGAACCACGACGTCGAGATGGCGCACCGCCTGCGGGCGGCCGGCGACCGGCTGACCGAGGCCGGCCCCGGCACGCGCCTCTCGTTCGATCAGATCGCGGCCCTGTCGCGCGCCGAGGCGCGCGACTTCCAGGCGCGCTTCGCCGAGTTCGTCGCCGCGCTGCCGACGCATCTCATGCTCGACCGCGGCCGGCTGGCGGTGGCGCACGCCGGGCTGAAGCGCGAGTTCATCGGGCGGGAGTCGGAGGCTGTCCGGCGCTTCGCGCTGCACGGCGAAGTCACCGGGGGGCTCGATCGGCATGGGCTGCCGGTGCGGATCAACTGGGCGCGCGCCTACCGCGGCAAGACCTTCGTCGTCTACGGCCACACCCCGGTGCGCCGTCCGGAGCGGATCGGCAACACCATGAACGTCGACACCGGTTGCGTCTACGGCGGGGCGCTGACCGCGCTGCGCTGGCCGGAGCAGTCGACCCTGTCGGTGCGGGCGCCGCGTCCCTACTACGTCTCGCCGCGGGTGCGCATCGCCGGGGTCGGTCTCCGGGCGGCGACGCGCCACGACCCGCGGCCGCCCGCCGCGCCGCGCGCCTGATCTAACCTCCACCCAGGGCCCGCACCACGCCGTCCACCACCTGCCGGTCGATGCCGCCGGCCCAGCGCTTCGCCTCGCGTCCCTCCGCGTCGTACAGGATCGACACCGGGATGCCGTCGCCCACCGTCAGCGCGTCGAGCACTTCCGGCTGGTTCCCCCGGATGATCCGGTTCGGATAGGAGACCCGGGCGCGCAGCAGCATCTTCTGCACCTGCGCGCGCACCAGCGCGTCGTCCGCCGCGGTGAGGCGATCGAGGCTGACGCCGAGGATCGCCGGGCCGCTCCCGCCCCAGGCGCGCGCCATCTCCCCGAGCTCGGGAAGCTCCTCAACGCAGGGCCCGCACCAGGTGGCCCAGTAGTTCACCAGCACGGGTCGCCGCGACCTACGAAAGCGGGCCAGTTCGGCCCGCAGCCCCGGAAGATCGACGTCGGTGATCTCCGGCGGCGGCACCGGCGGCAGGTCGGCGGGCGGCGGCGACGCGCTCGGCGGCGGCCGGTCGCCGCCGGGCGTCGTCCCCGGCGCGGCCGGCGCGCCGGGCGTGACGGCGCTTTCGCCTCCGGCCCGGCTCGCTCCTGGTCCGTCGGTGGAGTCGCCGGCGCTCGACGGCACCGGAGCGGCGCGCGCGCAGGCCGCGAGCGCCACGAGGGCGAGCGGCGCGGCGAGGCGCGCGGGCGCCAGTCCCGGCCACGGGAAACGCGAGGGTCTTCGGTTGCGATCGATCATGCGGGGCCCATAGACTGCGCGTCATGATAGCGCGGCATCCCTGGGGCGACCTCGCGGACCCTGCGGCCGGCGGCCCGGCGTCGGCCTCCCCCGCCGACGTCCTGATCCTCGGCCTGCCGTGGGACGGGAGCGTCTGCCTTCGACCCGGCGCGGCCGAAGCGCCGGCGGCGCTCCGGGCGATCTCGACCTCGTCGATGGCGATCTCGGAGCGCGGCGAGCTGGTGCGTCGCGACGACCTGCGGGTCGTCGATCTCGGCGACCTCGCCCCCGACGATCCCTCCGACCGCTCCGAGGCGGGGCGGCGGCGCTACCTCGATCGGGTCGAGCGCGACACCGCGCGCCATCTCAGGACGGCGGCGCACTCCGGTCGCGATGCGTTCCTGCTCGCCATCGGCGGCGACCACTCGGTCAGCATCGGGCTGACGCGCGCCTTCTCGACGCAGCGGCCGGAGGGGTACGGGCTGATCGCCATCGACGCGCACCCCGATCTGTTCGACACCTACGACGGCTCGCCGCTGTCGCACGCCTGTCCGATGCGCCGCGCGCTCGATTCGACCCTCCTCCGCCCGGAGCACCTGCTGCTCCTCGGCACGCGCTCCTACAACGCGGTCGAGCTCGACTTCATGCGCGAACAGGGCATCCGCTGCGTGACCGCGCGCGACCTCTCGGCGATCGGCACCGACGCCGTGGTGGCGCTGGCGCGCGAGCGGATGCAAGGGGTCGGCGGGATCTACCTGAGCATCGACATCGACGGCGCCGATCCGTCGTGCGCTCCCGGGACCGGGGCGCCGGTGGCGGGCGGCCCGTCGAGCCGCCAGGTGATCGATCTCGTGCGCGGTCTCCTGGAGGCGCTGCCGGTGCGCGCCATGGACCTGGTCGAGATCGCGCCGCCGATCGATCCGAGCGGCATCACGCTGGCCCTAGCGCTGCAGATCGTTTTCGAGACCTTCGCGGTCCTGGCGGCGAAACGACGCGCCCCGACCGCGGCCCGCCCGCGCTAGTCCTTCTTGAACAGGGCTTCGAACGCGGCCCGACCGGGGCTCACCGGCTTCTCGCCGGGGGTCGCGGGGGCGCTCGTGGCAATGCGCCGGCCGGTGGCGTCGAGGACGCTGGCCGGGCGGAACCGGTCGCACTGGTTCGGGTCGGTCTTGGAGTAGATCCGCGCCGGAATCGACTCGCGGCACTCGAAGCGGGCGCCGGAGTCGAAGTGCACGCAGTTGCGGCAGCAGTGCCACGGCTGTCGGCAGGTCGGGCAGATATCGGTCGCCGCGATCGTTTCGCCGGCCGCCTGCTGGTGCCCGCACGCGAAGCAGCGCATCACCAGGCGGGCCTCGCGCATCATGCCGCGCGGCTCGCGCGGGGGGCGCGGGCCGCGGTCGTTGTCCTGCCGGCGCTTGTCGCGCTCGTCCTTGTATTCGTTGTCCCGGTAACCCGGTTGGCGGTACTTCATGAAGACGCAGAACCTCCTGAGATGGGTTTCTCGCGGGGGAACAAAAGTCTAGCAGAAATCCGACCGGATTGGGGGCTTTCTTCGTCCGGCGCCTTGACCCCCGGAGGGTGCCCCCTCAGAATGCTGCGCATGTTTCAACGCACCGGCGGCGCGGGCCGCACCGCATTCCTTCTCGGGCTCGCGACCCTCTGCCTCGCCGCCGGCGCCCCGAAGCCGGCCGCCACGCCGCGCACGGCGGCCCCCCCGGCGACGCCGCCGGCGGCGCCGCCCCCCGCCGCCGAGGAGGGCGACGGGATCGAACGATCAATATTGCGAATCGTCAACGCCTCGCAGCGCGGCGACTGGTACTCGCCCTGGCAGGTGACCGGCGTCTCCGGATCGGCCGGGAGCGGCTTCGTGATCAACGGCGGACTGATCCTGACCAACGCGCATGTCGTGAGCGACTCGCGCCTGCTCCTGCTCTACCTGCACGGCGACCCGACGCCGCACAAGGCGACCGCGGTGATCCTGGGGCACGACTGCGACCTCGCCCTCGTGCGTCCCGACGAGCCGGATCTCCTCGACGGCATCCCGGCGCTCGCGCTCGGCGGGCGGCCGGCGCTGCGCACCACGGTCGAAACCTACGGCTACCCGGCGGGTGGTGACCAGATCTCCTCGACGCGCGGGGTCGTGTCGCGCATCGAGATGCACGTCTACGCGCATTCCGGCGTCGACCAGCACATCACCATCCAGACCGACGCGGCGATCAACCCGGGGAACAGCGGCGGCCCGGTGATCCAGGCCGGCAAGGTGGTCGGCGTGGCGTTCCAGGGGATCAACGACCTCGAGAACACCGGCTACGCCATCCCGGTCGAAGTGATCCGGCACTTCCTCGAGGACGCGAAGGACCACAAGTACGACGGCTACCCCGACCTCGCGATCCAGGAGTCGAACCTGCTCAATCCCGCGGCGCAGCGCCGGGTCGGACTGCGCGGCGGCGAGAGCGGCGTGCGCGTCGACTACGTCGCGCCGGGGGGATCAGCGGAGGGACTCCTGCGCCCCGGCGACGTGCTCCTCGCGGTCGACGGCCAGCCGATCGCCGACGACGGTTCGGTCCTCGACGCCGGCCTCCGGTTCGACTACGGCCTGCTGGTCGACCGGCACCAGATCGGCGACAAGGTCGCCCTGCGCGTGCTCCGGGAGGGCGAGCGACGCGACGTCGCGGTGCCGCTCAAGACCCACCCCGACCTCCTGAAGCACGCCAACCAGTACGACCGCATGCCGCACTACTACATCTACGGCGGCCTCGTCTTCGTGCCGCTCGACAACGAGATGCTCAAGACCTACGGGCGCGACTACGTCTCGGCCGCCGACCGCCGGCTGGTGTACGAGCACCTCTTCCGATCCCTGGTCGATCCCGCGGGAGCGGTGCCGGAGCCGGTGGTCCTCCTGCGCCGGCTCGATCACCCGGTGAACATCGATCTTCCCTGGTACCGCAACCAGCTGGTGACCCGGGTCAACGGAAAGACGATCACGAAGCTGGACGACCTGATCGAGGCGATCGAGGGGAACAAGGACAAGTGGCAGGTGATCGAGCTGGGCGACCCGTGGCGTTTCATCCTGCTCGATCGCGCCGAGGTCGACAAGGCGAACCCGGAAATACTGAAGCTGTACGGCGTGCCGAAGGATCGGAACCAATGAGGGGAACCGCCCTGCGTCTCGCCGGCGCCGCGCTGGTGGCGAGCCTCGCCTCCATCGGCGTCGCCGGCGCCGCCGCGCGTCCCACGTTCGAGCGCCAGGTGGTCGGCATCTCGGTCACCTACCAGTCGTGGGATCAGGATCGACCCTGGCTCAAGCGGACGCCGCAGCTGCGCCAGGCGCTCGCCGCGGTCGTCGAGGGGCAGCTGCTGCTGACGACCTGGCAGATGGTCTCCGACGCGACGCTGATCGAGGTCGAGCGCCCCGACGGCAACGGCCGGGTCGCGGCGCACGTGGTTCGGGTCGACCCCCAGGTCGACCTGGCGCTCCTCGGGGTCGACTCGTCCGGATTCTTCAACGGGATGGAGCCGGTGCGCCTCGGGGACTTCGTCCCGACCGAGGGGTCGGTCACCTCGGTCCGATGGCGCGGCCGGCAGATCGAGGCCTCGACCAGCCGGATCTCGCGTCTCGAAGTGCAGGCGAACCTCCTGCGCGCGGTCGAGCACCCCTTCCTCCTGGTGAACACCGACATGCAGGGGGGAGGCTGGTCCGAGCCGGTCTTCGCGAAGGACCGCTTCGTCGGCCTGAGCGTCTCGCAGGACGATCAGCAGGCGCGCATCCTGCCGATCGAGGTGATCGCCTCGTTCCTCGAGATGGCGCGCCAGCCCGGGGCGTACCGCGGCTTCGGGGCGCTCGGCTTCCGCTGGCAGGTCAGCCAGGGGGAGGCGCTGAACAGCTATCTCAAGATGAACGGCGCGCCGCAGGGGGTGCTGATCACCAAGACCCCGCGCGGCGGCTCCGCCTGCGGCGTCCTGAAGCCGAAGGACCTGCTGCTGTCGCTCGACGGGCACCCGATCGACGCGGACGGCTACTACCGGCATCCGCGGTACGGCCAGTTGCGCTTCACCAACATCTCGACCGAGGGGCACCGGGCGGGCGACGTCCTCCCGGCCGAGGTCTGGCGCGACGGCAAGCGGGTGCGGGTCGACCTGAAGCTGCGGCCGGCGGAATCGGAGATCGACCTGGTTCCCGACCGCCGCCCCGACCTCGTTCCGGCCTACGCGGTCCTCGGCGGTTTCGTCTTCCGCGAACTGGACGGCGCCTACATGCGCTCGTGGGGAGACGACTGGCGCAAGATGGCGCCGCTGCAGCTTCAGGTGTGGACCTGGCTGTATGCCGACGAGCAGACCCCCGAGCAGCGGCGGATCATCGTCCTGAACTCGGTCCTGCCGGACGCCTACAACCTCGGGTATCACGAGTTCGGGGACGTCCTGGTGCGGTCGATCAACGGGCGGCAGGTCGGCTCGATCTCCGACGTGGTCGAGGCGTTCCGGCATCCGGAGGGGGAGTTCCACCGGATCACGCTCGTGCCCAGCGGCCGGGGCGACGAAATCATCCTCGACGCGACCACCTTCCGCGATGCCAGCGTGCAGATCCTGGAGGACTACCGCATCCCGGAGCCGATCCGGCTGGAGACCCCCCTCCCCGACCTCGGTCCGGCCTGCGGCGACGAGGGGGAATCGGCCCCCACCCCGCCCCCCGGGGCGGGCGGAGCCGCGGCCGCCGGGTTCGCCCCGTCGCCCCGGTAGCCCCAGGCTCCCGGACCCCCCGGAGACCCCCGTGCTCCGGTCTTGCCGGGACGATTGAGGTAGAATGCGTGGCCCCATTGAAGGAAACCCAGGCCCAAGGAGGAGAACGGCATGAATGGCTTCCTGCGTAAATTCGTTCCGGCGCTGTCGATCACGGCGCTTGCGGCCATCTGCGCCTGCACGGCCGCCAGCGGCGACGCCAGCAAGGAGGCCGGCAAGTCCGCCCCCTCCGGCACCACCGTGGCCGCCAAGGTTGGCGACCGGTCGATCACCCTCCAGGAGATCGACGACAAGGCGGCCGCCAACCTGATGAAGGTGCGGCAGCAGGAGTACGAGGTCCGCCAGCAGATGCTCGACACCCTGATCAACGACGAGCTGATGGACCGCGAGGCGAAGGCGAAGGGCGTGACCAAGGACAAGCTGAAGGAGACCGAGATCTTCGCCAAGGCCCCCGACGCCACGCCCGCGGAGGTCGACGCCTACTACGAGCAGAACAAGGCGCGCCTCAACGGGCAGACCAAGGAGGCGCTCGCCCCGCAGATCGCCGCGATGCTCAAGTCGACCAAGATGCAGGCGGTCGAGGGCGACTACTACAAGACGCTGCGCTCGAAGTACAGCGTCAAGGTGATGCTCGAGCCGCCGCGCGTGACGGTCGCGACCGACGACGATCCGGCGCGCGGCCCCGCCTCGGCGGCGGTGACCATCGTCGAGTTCTCCGACTTCCAGTGCCCGTACTGCAGCCGCGCGGAGACGGTGGTCGACGAGGTCATGAAGAAGTACGACGGCAAGGTGCGCCTGGTCTACCGCGACTACCCGCTCTCGTTCCACCAGAACGCGGAGACCGCCGCCATGGCGTCGGAGTGCGCCGACGACCAGGGCAAGTACTGGGAGATGCACAAGGCGATGTTCGGCAACCAGTCGAAGCTGGCCGCCACCGACCTCGTCGAGACCGCCGGCAACGTCGGGATGGACAAGGACAAGTTCAAGAGCTGCCTCGACTCCGGGAAGTTCCGCACCGAGGTGCAGAAGGACTTCCAGGACGGGCAGAAGGCCGGCGTCTCCGGCACCCCGACCTTCTTCATCAACGGCGTGATGATCGTCGGCGCGCGCGACGTCAACTCGTTCAGCGAGATCATCGACCGGGAGCTGGCCCGCGGGAAGTAACCGGGCGGCACAACCCATCTCACCGCCGGCTTTCCTCCCTGCGCGCAGGCGTCGGGAGGGGAGCCGGCGGTTTCGCTTTGGGGACTAGTCCTCGACGCCCGGGAGCTTGAGACCGAACCGTTCCGCGACCTCCACCACTTCCCACTGCAGGTCGTCGAAGCGCGCGATCGACTCTTCGTCGTGACGCTCGACCGCCTCGTCCCAGGCGGTCGAGGCGCGCTTGTGAAGCGCGGCGAGCCGCTCGATCGCGGCGGCGCGGTCGGCCTCGCTCTTCGGCGGCGTGCGGGTCATCAGCACCTCTTCGGCGTCGAGCGCCGCGAGGATCGATTGGCGCAGATCCTCGCCGCCCCGGCTGTCGGCGACGCCGCCCGGCTCGCCGGCGGGCGGCGCGACCGGCCGCCCGGCCTCGCGCCGCTTCCTCTCGCTCCGGATGCGCGCCTCGTTCTGCAGCCGCTCGACTTCGTTGTCGACGGCGCGCAGCTCCTCTTCGTCCTCCAGGCGGCGCGCCGCGCGCTCGCCGCGCGCGATCCATCCGACCGCGACGTCGTAGTCGCCGGCGCGGATGAGCGCCCAGGCGGCGGTGAGCGGGATCCAGGGCTCGTCCGGAACCGAGCGCGCCGCCTTCTCGAACAGACGCAGCCCTTCCTCGACCTCGCCGGTCAGGATGAGCACCTCGGCGCGGCGCTCGCGGCAGGCGTCGCGGCGATTGGGGTCGGCGCTCTCGACCTGCTCGAGCACGCCGAGCGCCTCGGCGTAGTCGCCGCGCTCGCGCAGGAGATCGTGCAGCCGCAGCCCGATGTCGGGGTACGACAGCGCCGGGTGCGGCGCGCCGCCGCGGCCGATGCTCCGGAGAACGTCGATCGCCTGGCTGGTCCACCCCTGCTCTTCGAGCGACTGCGCCGCGGCCCAGCGGACGTAGTCCCCCTCGCGCGCGAGATCGAGATCGAGGATCTCGCCGACCTCCATGTCGTCGAGGATTTCCATGTGCCGTTCGTACTCGTCGCCGAGCCGCTCCTCCTGCTCGCCGAAGGTCCAGAGGTAGCCCGGCTCCGCGGTTTCGGGGGCGTCGTCGTCGCCCGCGTCGTCGCCTTCGTCGTCCCCCGCGTCGTCGGCGGCGCGCGCCTCGTCGAACGGTTCGTCGCCGGCCGCGTCGTCGTCGAAGGCGGCATCGCCGGCCGGGTGGGGCCCGGCCCCGGAATCGTCGTCCGATTCTTCTTCCGGCGGGATCACAGCGTCTCCTCGTAGTCGTGCCACGCGGACTCGAGCGCGGTCAGGTCGTCGCCGAAGATGGCGTGAAACGCCGCCGGCCCACCCTCGCCCCGGGCTTCGCGCGCAGCATACTGCCGAAACGCGGCGGCGTGGCGGCCGTGATCGGCGTTCAGGAGAAAGTGCACCAGCGTCCAGGCGGCGCCGTAGGCGCGCGCCGAGTCGTTCCCGGTCCAGAGCGGATCGGTCGGCGCCGAGCCGATGAGCGCGTTGAGGGCGATCGGCCCGCTGACGTGATTGCGGCGGCGCTGCTCGAGCAGCTCGAGTCGCGGGTCGAACTGCACCCGCGCGCCACCGGTGACGATCGTCCCCGACCGCCGGATGACACCGGCGTCGATGTTCAGCTGGCTGTCGATCTGCGACAGCCCGAAGTAGTTCGCCAGCCCCTCCTCGAACCAGCGCGACGGCTGCACGTTCGGCGGGTAGACGCGCTCGTAGTTGAGCATGTGGATCGACTCGTGCACGACCACCGGCAACGGCAGGTGTCCGCCCGCCGACTCGCACGGGAACGCCAGGATGCGCGATGCGGGGATGTACTCGCCGCTCGACTGCGGCGCCGCCGGCCCGGCGTGCGAGGCCCAGAGCGCCTGCACCGCCTGGTGATCGCGGCGGCGCGCGAAGGCGTACACCAGCACCGGCTCGCGGAAGAGACGCAAGGTCGTCAGCCCGGCCCAGAACTGCTGGTGCGCCCGGTGCGCCGCGTCGACGATGTCGCCCACCAGCCGGCTCTCCTCGCCGCCGAGCACGTCGGTGTGCACGATCAGCTGCCCCACCTTGAGACGCGACTGCCGGAGCCCCATGAGGCGCGCCGCCTCGTTCATGTAGTCGCGCCGGGTGCGCTCCGCCATGTAGTCGAGGACGTCGGAGTCGAGGGCGGTGCGCAGCTCCGGGCTGTCCGGGACGCCGCGCTGATGCACGACCTGGTACTGCGCGTCGCCGCCCGCCGCCGTCGGCAGGATCGCGTAGTACACCTCGCCGCGCTTGCGCGTCACCCAGTACTCGCCGCCGTTCCGGATCGGCCCCGCCCAGGCGCCGATCCGCGCCTCGTGCAGCGCGGCGCGCACCGGCGCCGGCAGCTCGGCCGCGGCCATCAGGCCCCAGTCGGAATCGAGCGCCTGCTCGGGGGAGACCTCCTCGATCGGCCGGCCGTCCTTGAGGCGCGCCACCGCCTCGTCGGCACGCCCGCTCTCCGGGAAGACCAGGACCTCGAGATCGAAGAGGGCGCGGTGCGCCCAGAAACGCGATTCGGGCGGCAGGCCGTTGAAGGTCAGCTCGATCGGCGCGAAGTAGCGCACCGGGTGGCGGTCGAGCGTCGCCGGGTCGAAGCGCCAGGTCGCGACCGCCGCCACCGCTGCGGCGCGCATGCCGAGATCGGGATCGGGCCCGCGCAGGGTGCGCGCCCGCCCCGGCACGCCGTCCGGCCCGATATCGATCAGCATCTGCACGCGGGCGTCGCCGATCAGGCGCGCGCGCCCGGCCTCCTCCGGGAAGAGCGGCGGCGACTGTCGGACGGCCCGGGGTGGCGCGACCGCCGCGAGCGGACCGATCGGGTCGCCGGGATTCGCGGGTGGCGGCGAGAGGCCGGCCTGCACCTCGGGCGGCGCCGGCGGGATGGCCCCCTCGAGCGGGATGCGCATCCGGCCGCTGCGGAGCGCCTCGAGCACCGGCCCCTCTTCGGATTCGAAGCCGGCGGAGACCTGCCAGACCCCGGGACCTTCGCGGGTCTCGAGAATCGCCTCCAGCCGCCGGCGCGCGGCGGCACAGGGCACCTCGAATCGCACCCGCAATCCGCCGCTCCAGCGGGTGATCACCTCGATCCGATCGACGGCGCCGCAGTCGCCGGCGGCCGGGTGCGCCCATTCGAGGAAATCGGCCAGACCGGCGGCGAAGAGATCGGGCGCGCCCGAGGGAGCGGCCGCCTGCTGACGCGGCGTGGCGCCGGCCGGCGGCGGTGCGCCGGGGACGGCGAGAACCGCCAGCGCCACGAGCGCGCTGAAGGGGGTCAGCCGGCGCCGCGCGCGCGGCTCAGTGCGGCGCATGACCGGGCCAGATCTTCTCGCCGGCGCGCACCGGCACCGGCAGCGCGTTCTCGCGCGGCGGTATCGGGCAGTTGTAGACCGGCGTGTAGGCGCAGAGCGGGTTGTAGGCGCGGTTGAAATCGACCGTGTAGAGACCGTCCCGGGGCGGCGCGAGGTCGAGGTAGCGTCCGGCGCCGTAGGTCTCCCGGCCGGTGGTCTCGTCGGTGAACAGGATCGACAGGTGATCGGCGCCGTTCGCGAGGAAGGTCGGCTCGTAGACCTGCACCTTGAGCGGCGCGCCGTCCGGCCGCTTCAGATCGAACCAGCCGACCGCGAGGTACTCCTTGCGGCGGTTCAGCGAAGTGAGCAGCGAGCGGGTCTCCGGCTTTTCGTACCGGCGGAGCGGCGCCTCGAACACCCATGCCGGGTCGGCGTCGTACCAGACCGGCGCGATGAACGCCGCCCCCTCGGTGCGGCGGCGATCGAACTCGATCAGGATGCCGGCGTCGGCCTGCACGTAGGGGCGGAGGGCGAAGGGGCCGATCTCGATGACGGTCTCCTCGTCGACCGTGCGGCTGTCGGCGGCGGGCGGCGCCGCCGGCTCCGGCCAGGTCTCGCCGCCGATCCGGATGACCGCCCCCTTCGCGAGCCGGTCGAGGCGGAATCGGGCGGGCCGGTCGGCGGCCGGCGGCGGCAGCACGGTGATCCGCAGCTGCCGCGGCGCGATTCCCGGCGCGTCGAACCGGATCGCGGCATCGGCCGCCGAGCCGACGACCGCGTTCGGCTCCGGCTTTCCCGCTTCAGCCGGCGCGAAGTCGTAACGCGCGAAGGCTCGGAGCGGCGACCAGGGATTGTCGCGGAAGTAGGTCTCCTTGTCGCGCCGCTCCTTCGCGATGCTCGGCGGCGCCTTGGGGAGGTCGCCCGGCGCGGCGGCCAGCATCGTGACCGCGAGGGCGGCCCCGGCCAGGACACGACGCGTCGTCACCGGCCGAGCTCCGGCCAGCGGAAGCAGTCGACGACGTGATCGTTCACCATCCCGGTCGCCTGCATGTGCGAGTAGCAGATGGTCGGCCCCACGAAGCGGAAGCCGCGCTCCTTGAGATCACGGCTCAGCGCGATCGCCTCGGGCGTCGAGACCGGGATGTGCCGCTTCGACTTCCAGGCGTTCTGCTTCTGCAGACCCCCGGTGAACCGCCAGACGTAGGCGTCGAACGACCCGAACTCCTCCTGCACCTTCAGGAAGGCGCGCGCGTTGCCGACCGCCGACTCGACCTTCGCCCGATTGCGCACGATGCTCGCGTCCTTCAGGAGCGCCTCCACCCGCCGCCGATCGAAGCGAGCCACCCGGGCCGGGTCGAACCCGGCGAAGGCCCGGCGGTAGTTCTCGCGCTTGCGGAGGATCGTGATCCAGGCCAGCCCCGCCTGGGCCCCCTCGAGGACGAGGAACTCGAAAAGGGTGCGGTCGTCATGCACCGGCACGCCCCATTCGTGGTCGTGGTACGCGACGTAGAGCGGGTCGTTCCCGGCCCACCAGCAGCGGGTGCGCGGGTCGGCGGAGACCGGGACAGGGGGGGTGGAGGCAGGGCGCTTCGTCGCGGCGCGGCGGCGCGCCGGCGCCGAGTCGTTCTGCATGGTGGCCTCTCCACGGCGCGCCGCCGGACCGGAAGGGCGCACCACACGGCGATCATACGCCGCCCCGGTCGCCCGGACGCGCGCCGGTCCCCGGCTACTCCTGGAGGAGGCCCCGCAGGCGGCCGTGGCCGGTGCGGCTCAGGGGCAGCCGCGCCCCGTCGCGCAGGATCGCCACGCGGCTGTCCTTGGCGTAGGTCTCGATGCGCGCCAGCCGGTCGAGGTTGAGGATGTACGACCGGTGGATCCG
>DATKFL010000341.1:0-5771 GCA_035511355.1 Dongiaceae bacterium | reverse complement strand
ACGCCGCAGAGGGCCGCCGGCAGATCGCGGAAGACGAAGCGCAGGGCGCCGAGACCGAGCCGGCGCCCCTGTCGATCGAGGATGTAGCGCCGCGGCGCCAGCGGCATCGCGCCGAGCGCCTGCAGCCGCCAGAGCCGCTCGTGCCGGTCGAGGTCGTCGGTCAGGAGGATCAATTCGTCCGCGCCGAGGTCGACGAGACGGCGCATCAGCGCCCAGGGCGAGAGGATCAGATCCTCGCGCCGGAGCGACCGGATGTCGCGACCGGGCAGGAGCGCCGGCAGCTCGCGCTCGACCCGATCGGGGTCCTGGACCAGGAGCACCACCGCCGCGCTGGTCATTCGCCGCACCTCACGACACGCCGAACAGCGAGGAGAGTTCGTCCGATCCGAGCAGGAGCGTCCGCCGCCAGCCGATCCGGCCGCTGCGCATGAACGCGGCGAGGGACAGCGCCAGCATCAGCGCGTAGGCGAGGCTCGAGGTGGCGGCGGCCCCCGCGATCCCGTAGCGCGGCACGACGACGAGATTCAGGCCGACGTTCAGGAGCAGCCCCGCGAGCGGCGCGTACAGGGTCACCGCCGGCATGCCACGGCCGGCGAAATGATTCATCAGGACGCCGTTCAACCCGAGCGCCCAGATCCCCGGGAGCAGGCAGAGCGTGGCGAGCGCCGCCGCCTCGAATCCGCGGCCGTAGAAGATGCGCACCACCGGCCCCACCAGGATCCCGGCGGCGATCACGATCCCGGTCAGCAGGAGCGCGGTGTGCCGCAGGATGCGGGCGGTCATCTCGACGCCGCTCCCGGCATGTTCGGCGGCGACGCGCGGCAGCAGGATCATGCCGATGGTCACCGGGAGGAGCAGGAGCGCGTCGCTGATCTGCACGGCGATCGAGTAGACCCCCGCCGCCGCGGTCCCGAGGAAGTAGTTCACCAGCAGGAGATCCGACCGGATGACCAGGAAGGCGAACAGGCACGCCAGGTAGACCCGGCCGCCGTAGTGGAGCATCTCCCGGAAGAGCGCCGCATCGAAGCCGGGGCGGAACGGCGTGCGGCGCGCGCAGGCGAGCGCCGAGATCGTGCCGTTCAGGATCGCCAGCCCCGCGAACAGCAGCACCGCCCCGGAGGCGCCTCCCCCGAGGAGCACGAGCCATGCGGCCAGCAGCGCGAAGGTGATCACCTTGTTGCCCGCCTCCAGCAG
Source organism: Dongiaceae bacterium (assembly GCA_035511355.1). GTDB lineage: Bacteria > Acidobacteriota > Polarisedimenticolia > Gp22-AA2 > Gp22-AA2 > DATKFL01. The sequence goes on along the minus strand of DATKFL010000341.1, from coordinate 4,577 downwards.
GTTGAAGACCGCCACGTCACCCTGCCCGAGGAGGGTGTTCTGGTAGAGCAGGATCATGAACTGGAACGGCAGCGCCGCCGCGGTGACCAGGAGGAGACGGATCGGGATGCCGGGGAAGAGATCGGGCCGCAGGACGACCGCGCCGATCGCGGCGGCGCCGCAGAGGATCCCGGCGGCCCACGACACGACCAGGGTGTTGCCGAGCACCGCGGCGGTGCGGTGCGGCTGGCGCGACACGAAGTAGATGTTGCCGGTGTGCAGCCCGGGATTCCCGAACTGCAGCGCCAGCCCGGTCACGACCGAGAGCGTCGCGAGGAGGCCGCGCCCTTCGGGCCCCAGGAAGCGCGCCGTCAGGACGCTCGAGACCAGCCCCAGCATCAACGTCGCGCCGCGCGACAGGAGGGTCAGCGCCACGCGCCCCTTGAAGTCGAGCGGCATCAGGCGGCCTCCCGGCCGGCGATCCAGGTGTCGTACCAGAGGCTGAGGTTGTAGAGCGTGTAGAGGTGCCAGCCGTGGTCGCGGCGCCCCTCCTTGTGATCCTTGAACAGCGCGGCGACGTGGCCGTAGTCGAAGAAACCCTCGTCCCGGAGACGCGAGCCGAGGACCGCGGCGGCCGCCGGCCGGTACAGGTCACCCCGCAGCCACTCGCTCACCGGCGCGCCGAACCCCTGCTTCGGGCGGTGGATGATCGATTCCGGCAGGATCCCCTCCATCGCGCGCTTGAGCAGGTACTTGGTGCGCCCTTCGAGGAGCTTCAGATCGGTCGGCACGTGCATCGAGAACTCGACCAGGCGGTGGTCGAGGAACGGCACCCGCGCCTCGATCGAGGAGGCCATGGTGATCTTGTCGACCCGCATCAGGAGGAGCTCGGCCAGCCGGTTCTTCAGCTCGAGGTAGATCATCCGCTGCCCGAGGTCGGCGGTGGGCCGGAGCCGCCGGGCCTCCCGGTCGTGATCGAGCACCACCTCGTGCGACGACAGGCCGGTGAGGGCGGCGCGCGCCTGCGGCGACAGGAGCCGCGCCTTGTCCGATTCGGTCCAGGCGATGGCGCCGCCCCAGAAGAGGGTCTCGTCCGCGGCCGCCTTGCGCATCAGTTCCAGCCGGTCGCCGCCGCGCCCGAGGGCGCGCGCCAGCGAGCGCGCCGCCGTGTAGGCGCCGCGACGCATCGGGCGCGGCCAGCGCAGCAGCCTCTCGAACGGGCCGCGATGATCCTGGTAGGCGCGCCGGTAGCCCTCGTAACCGAAGAACTGCTCGTCGCTCCCTTCCCCCACCTGGATCACGGTGGTGCCGTGCCGGCGCGCCAGGGCCGACACGAAGTGCAGGGGGACGCAGACCCAGTCGGCGATCGGCTCGTCCTGGTGGTAGACCAGGGACGGCATCGCCTCGATCAGGTCCTGCGAGCCGATGCTGACCTCGTGGTGCTCGGTGCCGAACAGGGTCGCGACCTTGCGGGCGTGCTCGAACTCGTTGTACGAAGGGTGATCGCGGAAACCGACCGAGAAGGTGCGCACCGGCCGATCCATCAGGCGGCTCATCAGCGCCACGTTGGCCGACGAATCGAGCCCGCCCGACAGGAAGACGCCGAACGGCACGTCCGACATCATCCGCTTGCGGATCGCGTCCTCGAGGAGCGTGCGGATGCGCGCCGCGATCCGTTCCGGGTCGCCGGAGAGGGCGATCTCGTCCGGCGCCCCGGCCAGAGGATCCCAGTAGGTCCCGGTGCGCGAGGCGCCGTCCGCCTCGACGGTCAGAAGGGTCGCCGGCGGCAGCTTGCGCACCCCCTGGAAGAGGGTGCGCGGCGCGGGCGATGCGACGAACGTCAGGTAATGGTAGAGCGCCGCCCGATCGATCTGCCGGCCCATGCGCGGGTGCGCGAGGACCGCCTTGATCTCCGAGCCGAACAGGATCGCGCCGGGCAGCATCGCGTAGTAGAGCGGCTTCACTCCCAGCCGGTCGCGCGCCAGGAGCAGTCGCTTCGCCTTCATGTCCCAGATGGCGAAGGCGAAATCGCCCTCGATCCGCTGGACCATCCCCGGCCCCTCCTCCTCGTACAGGTGCAGGAGGGTTTCGGTGTCGGTGCGGGAGCGATAGACGTGGCCGCGCTTCTCGAGACCGGCGCGCAGTTCCAGGTGGTTGTAGATCTCGCCGTTGAAGGTGATCCAGACGGTGCCGTCCTCGTTGGTCATCGGCTGCCGTCCGGCAGGCGTCAGATCGATGATCGACAGACGCCGGTGGCCGAACCCGACGCGACGATCGGGGCTCACCCAGAGTCCGGCATCGTCCGGTCCGCGGTGGGTGAGCGTGTCACGCATGCGCGTGACGATCCGCTCGTCGACCCGCCCGTCGGAGGAGCCGAACTCAAAGAGACCTGAGATGCCGCACACGGAAACGCTCCATCTGACGCCACGTCAAGGACTTGCGCCGCGTCAATATAGTGTCCGGTCGCGGCCTTGTCCACAATTTGACGGCGCCGGTCAAATCGCTTGTTTTCAGGGGGTTCAAGGCGACTTCGCGACTCCGCCGGCAAGCGAAACCAGGAGCCTCTGCCGCTCGATCGGAGCATCCTCGGCGATCGTGGCGGCATAGCCGCTGTCGGGGGTGTAGCCGGCGAGCGCGGCGTCGCTCGCCGGGAGGGCCGCGGCGGCGGCGCGCGCCGCGTCGGCGCGTCCCAGCCGGAGGAGCGCTTCGGCCTGCAGCACCCGGGCGCGCCGGTAATGCGGCTCGAGCGCGAGCGCCGCGTCGAGACGGCGAAGCGCCGCCTCGTCCTCGCCCCGCGCGGCGAGATAGCCCGCCGCCTCCACCGCCGGGCGCGGATCGGTCGGATTGAGCCGGAACGCCTCGTCGTAGAGGCGCAGCGCCCGCTGCGCCGCGCCGGGGTCGCCGAACAGGTCGCCCCCCTTCACCTCCAGCCGCGCGCGCAGGAGCGCAAACAGCGGTTCGCGCGGATCGAGACGGCGCGCCCGGTCGAGCTCGATCACCGCATCGACCCAGCGGGCGCGATCCGGCGGACCGGAGTTCAGGATCGCCATCGCCAGGTCGTGGTGCGGGAGCGGGTTCAGGGGATCGATCCGTGCGGCGCGACGCATCAGTCCGATTCCCTCGCGACCGGCGGCGCGGGCCGCGGCGGCGGTGCGCCAGCCGGCGTACGGGAGCACGACCCCTCCGAGAAGGACGAACCCGACCAGGATCGCGAAGGCGCCGGCGGCGAGCGGCCGGCGGGCCGGCGGCGCCGTGGCGTGCGCGGGTCGGAGGCGCCAGCCGCAGGCGGCGGCGAGCGCCGAGCCGGCGAGCAGCGCCGCCGACAGGAGGATGACCGGGCGATCCTGGAGATCCTCGACCAGCCCCTGGGAGGCGAGCGCCACGAGCGCCGCGGCGGTGCCGAGAAAGGCGGCGCCGGGCGCCCCCTCGCCGGCGCGCCGGGTCAGGAGGAAGACGATCGCCGCGATCGTCGCGATCACCAGCAGCGCGGCGGGGACGCCGTCCTCGGCGGCGCCGGTGAGGAATCCGGAGTGCGCCCCCGAGAACGATCGGCCGTAGCGCACCGGAGAGCGCTCGAGCGGGAAGTTGTGCCGGGGCGCCTCGTGCGGAAACTGTCCCGGCCCGATCCCGAGGAGCGGGTGCTCGCGCACCATGGCGGCCGACGCGCGCCAGATCGCCAGTCGTCGGAAGCGATCCGGATCCTCGTTCGAGGTGAACCGCCGCGCCACCAGGATTCCGCCCGCGAGCAACGCCGCGACGAGCAGGGCGAGAACCACCCGTCGCGGCAGCGGCCGCCAGAAGCGCCAGCGCCGCGCCAGGACGAGACCCGCCCCGGCCGCGAGACCGATCAGCGCGCCGCGCGACTGCAGGCACAGGATCGCCGCGAGGATCAGCGCCCCCGCCCCGATCAGGAGTCCGGCCGGCCAGCGCGCCCGACGTCGCAACGACTCGTCCAGGCCGCACAGCGCCAGGAGGAGGGCGACGTTCAGGAAGGCGCCGAGGTGGTTCCGGTTCAGGAAGACGACCGCGGCGGCGGCCGGCCCGCCGACCGGATAGGCGGCCAGCGCCACGATCGCCTGCGCCGTTCCCGACCCGATCAGAATCCGGGTCAGCAGGACGCAATCGGCCGGCAGGGTGAACAGCATCGCGGCCGCGGCGAACGCGCCTCCGGCCGCGATCCGGTCCATGAGCCCCAGCTCCGCGGCGTACGGATAGGGCGCGCCCAGGGCCGAGAGCAGCGCGATTCCCGGAAGCAGGATCGCCGGCAGGAGAGCGCCGCTCCCCCGGCCGCGCGGTCGCCCTCCGCCGGCACGAAGCAACGGCTCCCCCGCCACGAGGAGGAGGAGGAGCACCGCGGCGTGCAGCAGCGCGAGCATTCCCGGAAGCCGTCCACCCTCCTGGAATGGACCGGCCACCATCACGAAGGCGGCGAGCGCCAGGGCGGCGGCACGCAGCGGCGTCACCGTCCCGCCTCGGGCGCCTGGTACTGCGGCTTCGCCGGGTAGAGCGCGCGCGCCCGCTCGATCTCGAGGGCCGCCAGCGCCGTCTCGCCGGCGGCGGCGTGCCACGCTGCGCGGGTGGCGTGCCGCACCGCCGAG
>DATKFL010000340.1:0-2872 GCA_035511355.1 Dongiaceae bacterium | reverse complement strand
TCAGGGTGGACAGGCCGATGAGCAGGCGCGTGATCAACGGCAGGTCGGCGCCGAGGTCGGCGTAGAAGTCGACGAACTTCGGCACCACCATCGTGATCAGGATGATGATCACGCCGATCGACAGCGTGAACAGGCAGGCCGGGTAGATGAGCGCCGACATCACCTTGCGACGCGTGGCCATCAAGGTCTTCTGGTAGGCGATGTAGCGGGTCAGGACGTTGGCCACCTCGCCCGAGCGCTCTCCCGACGCCAGGGTCGAGCAGTAGATGCGCGGGAAGAGCTCCCCCTGCTCGACGAACGCCTCCGACAGCGACATGCCGCCGCGCACCTTGTCGCGCACGTCCACCAGCGCCTGCTTGAACACCGGGTTCTTGCGCCGCTCGGTCAGGATGTCGAGGCTCGACAGGATCGGCAGGCCGGCGCGCAGGAGCGAGGCCAGCTCCTGGTTGAAGATCAGGAACTCCTTCATCTTGACGCCGCGCTTCGCGCCGAACCCGGGAACCAGCGACGTCAGGGTGTTCTTGCGGCGGATCCCGAGCACGAGGTACTGCTGGGCCAGCTCGCCCCGCAGGGCCTTTTCCGATTCGGCGGTGAAGGAGCGCTCGAGGATCGAGCCGTCGGGTGTGCCGAGGCGGGCGGTGAATTCGGGCATGGTCGCGGTCCGCTCCTACGGCCGGTTCATCGACGCGGTGACCGTCATGAAGAGCGCCTTGTTGCTGCGCTCCATCTTCGACGCTCCGACGACGAACAGCTGCGAGTCGCGGAGATTCAGGACGGTGCTCAGGACCGGGGAGTAGCGCTCGTTCCCCTCCGCGGTCATCTCGCGGTGCGCCAGCTCGAACGGCCGGAAGCGGATGACGCGGCTCTCCTCGTCGAGCGGGTCGATGCGGAAGTCGACGCGGTAGTCGTCGCCGACCTTGAGGCTGGAGTGCTCCCCCTCCGTGCCCAGGACTCGCGCGTCGCCGACCAGACGGTAGTCGCTCCAGCGGGTATTGAGGGCGTTGAGCCGTTCAATCACCCCGCGGATGGTCGGCGGTGGCGGCGCGGCGTTCCCCTTGTCGACCGAGGCCAGGATCAGTTGCACCGACACCTCGACGGTGCGCGGCGGCAGGTCGAAGCCGGCGATCAGCGCTCCGACCTGGGCCACCGTCTCGGGGGTGTCGGAGACGGTCAACGTCTTCTGGTGCGGCTGCGAGCGGATCGACCCGCGCGGCGAGAGGTACGGGCTGACCAGGAGGTAGGCCTCGTCGGCGCTCCGGTACTTGAGCGTGAACGATCGGGTGATCAGGGCGCTGCCGGCGGCATCGGCCGCGACCGGCGCGGGCGGCAGCAGGGCGGCCAGGATCAGGAAGGTGACGACGAAGATCCGGTGTCGCATCATGACCTCAGAATTCGATCGACTCGTCCACGACGAAATAGATCGGCGGAGCATCCGGTCCCGTGGCGTCGAACCGGTAGACCCGCGCCGAGGGGGAGGAGACCTCCTCGAGGGTCGGGGGTTCGGGAAGGGTGTCGCCGGCAGGCCTCGGCGCCTCCCCGACCGACCCCGACCCGGGCGCGATGCCGGACGGCAGGTCGGGACGGGCGCGCGGCGGCGCGTACGGGCTCGGGATGCCGTCGAGCCGCGGCGCCTGGGCAATCTGCGGCGGGGTCGGGCGCAGGACCGCGAGGGTCACCAGCACCACCATGGCGGCCGCCGCGGGGGCGAGCCAGACCGCGGGTCTCATGGCGTCGGCCAAGGTGGCGCGGGTCTCGGCGAAGGCGGCCGCGAAGCGGTCGGCCAGCCGGGCCGCCGCCGGACGGCGCACCTCGGTCTCGAGACGCGCCCGGAGGGCCGCGTCGAACGGGGCCCAGAAGTCGGCCGGCAGGGCATCCCCCCGGGCCTCGAGGAAGAGGACCGTCGGGTCATAGGCGGTCGCCGCGGCGCGGCAGTCGGGGCAGGCACGGAGGTGGGCGGCGATCGCCTGCCGCTCGACCTCGGGAAGGGCCTCCTCCGCCCAGGCCTTCAGCCGGGGGTCGATCGAGGCGCAGACGGGGGGCCGTATCTCCATGGTGGTCCGATCTACGGGGCAACCCCCTCGGGTGTCTAGCCGATCACGATTTCACCCGGGGGTGGTATTCGGGATACCGCTCGCGGAGCCCCTCCCGGAGGAGACGGCGCGCCTGCAGGATGTGGTTCCGCACCGTCGACTCGGTGGTCCCGAGGATGGCGGCCACCTCGCCGGTCGGCAGGCCCTCGATTTCGCGCAGGATGAAGGCGGCCCGCTGCCGTCGTCCGAGGCGGGAGGAGAGTTCGGCGAAGATCCGCCGCACCTCCGAGCGCGGGACCTGGCCCGGGGCCGGGCCGGCCGGGCCTTCGGCGATCGCGTCGAGCGGGGCGGCGCGCCGGTGCGGCCGCTCCCGCCGGAGCGCGTCGATCGCCAGATGCAGGGTGATCCGGTGCAGCCACGGGTCGAATCGCCCGCCGCGGCGGAACCGGCGGATGACCCGGAACAGGCGCAGGAAGACCTCCTGGGCCACGTCGCGCGCCAGCTCCGGATCGCCGACGACGTGGAAGGCGACCCAGAAGACCCGATCGCGGCGGGTTTCGACCAGCCGGGTGAACGCCTCGACGTCCCCCCCCGCGGCCCGCTCGACGAGATCGGCGTCGTGCGGCGCCGTGGTCATCGCCCGCTCTTCCGGAAGTGCTCGAAGGCGGCGGGCGGAAGCGGCCGGTAGCGCCCCTCGGGGGTCAGGAGCCGGATCCCCTCGCGCGCCGGCCGCACGCTGCCGATGCGGGTGACCGGAACCCGCAGGCGGCGGACCAGCCCGGCGAGCAGCCCCTCCCACTCGGGGCGCGCGGTGAACAGGAGCTCGTAGTCCTCGCCGCCGC
>DATKFL010000339.1:0-2592 GCA_035511355.1 Dongiaceae bacterium | reverse complement strand
GCCGGCGGCCGCGCGGGACGCCTGAGCCGTGCTCGGGTGCGGCGGTTCGTCGCGCTCCTCGGGACGGCGCCGCGGCCAGCCATCGCGCGATGACCCGCCCGGCGCCGGGCCGTGCGCCGTCGAGGAGCCGCACCTCGATCCCCGTGGGCAGGTGCCGCCCGAACAGCGGGTCGACCCAGCCGCGCCGGGTCGCCGGTCCGGCGTCGCGCGCTTCCTGAATCGAGCGATCCAGCCCCGGGACGCTCTTGAGGAGCAGGAGGCGGCGCGCCCCGGCGCGCCCGGCGAGATGCGCCGCGATCGAATCGGAGGTCAGCCGGAAACTCCGCTCGAGGTCCGCCGTGCGCCCGATGATCCCGGAAACCAGCAGGACCGGGAGCCGTCCCGCCGCGGCGGCGCGGCGCGCCGCCGCGAGGCTGCTGACGGCACGTGCCCCGGGGCTTGCCGCGACCAGGAGGAGGCCGTACTGATGCATCGCCAGGAGCGCCATCGCGTGCGCCGGCTCCGCCTTGAGCCGGTGGCGGCGACGCTCGCGCCGGACGAGGTCGGCGAACCGCCCGCCCCCCGGCACGACCAGGATCGCGTGCCGGCGCGCGAGCGCCGCGAGACCCCGCATGACGGCGGCGGCGCCCGCCGGCCGCCGTCCGAGGCTGCCGCCCACTTTGACGAGGAGATCGAAGCGCCGCACCGCGCGTCTCAGGTGCGCCGGTGCGCCGCGAGGCGGATCGCGAGCGCGACCGCCGGCGCCGCGACGTCCCAGGCGCCGCCCGCTCCGCCGCCGGCCGCCTCGAACCCGGCCGCCTGCGCCAGCGGCGTCGGCTCGAGGCCCGCGCGGCGCGCCGCCGCGGCCGCCAGCCACGCCCCCGCGCCGGCGACGAGTGCGCGGGACGGGCGATCCATCCGCCGGATCACCTCGCCGATCGCCTCGGCGATCAGCAGCACCTGCCGCTCTTCGAGGAAGGCGGCGATGCGCAGGAGTGCCGCCTCGCCGAGATCGCCCGGTCCGGCCGCCACCAGGCGCGCCAGACGCGCAGCGCACTCGGCGCGACTCCGACCCCGGCCGTCGGCGGTCTCGACGGTGTAGTCGGCGGCGTCGATCCGCCCGAGAAGAACGTAGGCGTCGGCCATGGTGGTGAAATGTTCCGGCGCCGTCCGGCAGGCGCCGTCGCCGAGCGGCACCCGATCGGCGAGCGCCGCCGGCGGGGTACGCAGCGCCCCGGTGTAGACCAGCTCGCCGCATCCGAGGCGCCCGGTGTCGTCGCGCGCCGACGGCGCCGGGCGGCCGGCGGCCAACGGCACGATGTCGGTCGTGGTGCTGCCGGTATCGATCAGGAGGCCGTCGCCAAGGAGGTCCGCGGCAAGGGTGGCGGTGGCCATCCAGTTCGCGGCCGCGACCCGCTCGGGCCTGGATGCGGCGACCGGCGCCGCGATCAGCTCCCCGTCGACGTCGAGGACGACGAGATGGTCGCCGAGCGCCTGGCGCGCCGCGGCGAGAATGGCCCGGACGCCCGCGGCGCGATCCGGAAAGATGTCGCTCAGCTCCGCCGTCATGGTGACGGCGTGCGCCGACCCCGGAGCGGCGCCGAGGTCGCGCGCCAGCGCTCCGAGACGACCGGCGAGTTCCTGAGGTTCGCGCCAGACGGCGAACGGCTCCAGCCGCCAGGCGAGCCCGCCGCTCGGCCGCCCGCGGTCCGGTGCCGCGCCGGCGCGCGCGGCACGGCGTGGATCGCCGCTCCAGTCGCAGCGCGCGGCCTTCAGGTGCACGCCGCCCACGTCCCATCCGAACCCCGCGCTCATCGGAGCGACGCCCGCCGCAGGCGTCGCACCCGGCCGCCGGCCTCGAAGCGGCAGGCGCCGGAAAGCGCCGCGCGCGCCGGGATCGGGCGACCCGCGGCACCGTCCAGGAGAGTGCGCGCCGGGTTGGTCCGCGCCAGCGTCCGCAGCCCGATGAAGCTCGTGGTCAGGCGCGGATTGATCTCGATCACCACCGGCCCGCGGGGCGTCAGGACGAGATCGACGCCGACCGGACCGCGCAGGTCTCCGGCGGCCCGCTGCAGCGCCGCCGCGGCGCAGAGCGCCGCGCGCTCCGCCACGCGTGCATGCCGGCCGCGCACCGGCGCGGCACCGCCGACGTACTCCAGGAAAACCCTCCCGCGCAGCGCCTGCAGGCTGACGCCGAGGACGCACAGGCCGCCCGCCGCGGCGCGGCCACGGAACCCGGCACGGGCCACGAGAGCCACGCCGATCGGGATCCCCTCGATGAACGGCTGGGCGATCACGTCGGCTCGCCCCGCCGCGGCGCGCGCCCGGCGGAGCGCCGGTGCGCAATCCGCCGGACGACGGACGACGCCGACGCCGGCGGCGCCGCAACCGTCACGCGGCTTCAGGACGAGCGGCAGCCTTTCCCGGGCAAGCCGGCGCGGCCCGGCGGCACCGCGCGGCACGACGCGCGTTGGCGGCGTCGCGATGCCGGCCCGCCGCAGCAGTTTGAACGTCGCCCGCTTGTCGGCCGCGATCGCGACGGCGCGCGGCCCGGAGACCAGCATTGTTTGCCCGGGTCGGAGCGGCGCCACCAGATCCTTCAAGATGCCGTCG